>CBFGJR010000234.1:0-22217 GCA_965649145.1 Caldifarciminota bacterium
TAGCATTTCTTATAAGATTCTGGATAGCAACCTGGATTAAATAGGGTTCTGCTTCAATATAATCTTTTTCATTTTGAAATTCAAAATTTTCTATTCCAAATTCGGATGCTACACTTTTTATAAAACTTTTTAAATATATTTTTTCCTTTTTAATTTTTTTAATTTTTGCATAATCATGAAAGGCTTTAACGATTAAATCAAGTCTTTCTATTTCCTTTTTGATAAGTTCAATAAGGCGTTTCTTTTTATCTTCCTCGCTCACTTTTAAAAGGGTAGTTATTGCACCTTGAATTGCTGCAAGTGGGTTTCTTATTTCATGAGCAAGTCCGTGTGAAAGTTCTATTAGAAATTTTTCCTTCTCCTTCTGCTTTAAAATTTGCTCCATTTCTTTTTCCTTAGTAATATCTCTTAGAACATAAATTTCAAATTTTTCATTAAATAAATCAAAGGAGGAATAATTTAAAGAATACTGTTTTCCATCAAAAGAAAATTCCCTTATATTTTCCTTATTTAAAATTGATTCTGGAATTTCTGAGTTTTTAAAGATGGTCTCACCCTTTTCATTTTTGACTATAACAATTTCTCCAAGATTTTTAAGTATCTCCCTTGCAAGAATATCAGTTTTTTCAGCCTCTTTTTCTCCCTTCCTTGCCCTTTCAGATAGAATATAAGAAAGTAAAAAAGCTATAAGAAAAGATAATGTTGTGATGTAACCTCTTAATAAAATTTCTTCAGTTTTAAATTCAAGACCAAAAGGATTTTTTAAAATTCCCTTTGTCCATAAAAAGAGAAAAAAGTTGTATAAAAGGAGTAAAACAGTTGAAAAATAGAAGTATTTTTCTTTTTCAAGATATAGGGATGAAATTATTATTACGAGAAAGAAGAGAATTGAAAATACACTTTCAGGACCACCTGTAAAATGCATTATACCTATTATTAGGAAAGTATCAGCAAAGAGATAAACAATGGGTGATTTTATTCCTTTTTTTGATGAATAATAAAAAAGTAGGGAAAGGACTACCGAAGATAAAAATATCCAAATAAAGGGCAAAATTGAGATTTCAAATATTTCTCTTAAAAAATAGTAACTTATAAAAAGAGAAAAAAATACAATAAAAGGTCTTGTTAATAAACTTAATCTTAAAAGGTAATCATATTTTTTTGTTATCAATTTTTTTTATTTTCTTTATTCTTATTTAGAAAGGCTCTGCATTAAAGTTGGTATAAGTTTAAATATAGGTAGATACATTGCTACAACCATGGTTCCAACAACCCCACCAAGTACCACCATAATGAGAGGTTCAAGGGCTGATGTAAGAGCTTCCACTGCCGCATCTACTTCTTTATCATAAAATTCTGACACCTTTAATAGCATCTCGTCTAAGTTTCCAGATTGCTCACCTATATGGACCATCTGAACAACAAGGGGAGGAAATATTCCTGATTTCTGTAAAGGTGAAGAAATTGTGGAACCTTCCCTTATTGAATTTCTTGCTCTTTCCAGTGCATGCTGAACTACTCTGTTTCCGGTTGTTTTGGATGTTATGTCCATTGAGTCTATGAGCGGAACACCACTTCTTAAAAGTGTAGAAAGCGTTCTTGAAAATCTTGAAAGTGCCTGTTTATGAATCAAGTTACCAATTATTGGAAATCTTAACAAAATTCTGTCAATAATTTCTTTTCCGGGATCTGTTCCATACCACATTCTGAGTCCCACTATAACTGCAACAAGAAATAAAATAATTAATAGAATAAATTTTTTAACAAAATTGGAAAGTCCAATAACCATTTTTGTAAGGAAGGGTAGTTCTGCACCAAAGCTTTCGTAAAGATTGGCAAAGGTTGGAATAACAAATACAAGGAGGGCTACTGTTGCTGCAATTGCTACAATCAGAACTATAACAGGATAAATCATTGCACCTTTAATTTTTCTCTGTAAATCAGCGGTTTTTTCAAGGTATTCAGCAAGACGAATTAGTATTTCACCTAAGGCGCCACCTTTTTCTCCTGCTTCTACCATGTTAACATAGAGGTCTGAAAAGACTTTCTTATGTTTTCTCATAGAATCTGCGAGAGTGTAACCACCTTCAAGGTCTTCTGCAATTTTTCCAATTGTTCTTTTAAGTGTTGGATTTTTAGTCTGGATAAAAAGGGTATTTAGAGCATCCATAAGGGGTAATCCTGCTTCCAACATTGTTGCAAACTGTTTTGTAAACATAGCCATTTCATCAACTTTGATTTTTGCAGGAAAAAGGTCTTCAAGAGAAGGTAATTTCTTTTTTTCTTTAATATTTACTGAAATTGGAATGATATTTCTTTTTCTTAGAGCTGAAATTACTTCCTGTTGGGATTCTGCTGACATCTCTCCTTCAACTGCCTTTCCTTCGGGTGTTCTTCCTTTCCATACAAATGTTGGCATATCTATTTTTTAATTTTCATAGGATTTGAACCTTTTTAATTATTATAAATAAAACTTAAAGATTTGTCAAGTTTAAAAATGAATTGCAATTTAATTTATAAAATTTTATAATTTATACATATATCGCCCCCGTAGCTCAACTGGATAGAGCATCGGATTTCTAATCCGGTGGTTGCGGGTTCAAGTCCTGCCGGGGGCGTATTAAGAGAGAATTTGAGACTTAAGCTTTTTGTCGGTGAAGATAAAGAATATAAGATCCCTTGGTCATACAATTATTTTCTCGCCTCTTCCATTTATTACCTTTTAAGCAAATACAGTTTAAAATTTTCATCCAATATTCATTCTAAAGGGTGGTTCTATAAAAATAAAAATTTTAAACTTTTTTCCTTTTCTCCTTTATTCCCTCAAAAAATTTCTTTTGAAAAGGATGCTATATTGATGCTTGGTCCTCTAACCTTTATACTTTCTTCTCCTGATTTAGTTTTTATTGAAATTCTTGAAAGTGTTTTAAAAAAAGAAGGTTTTTTGAAGTTACTTCAGTATAACCTTCCGGTTTTAAAAACAAAAATATTTGAGATAAGTGAAATTAAAAGTGAGTTAAAAGTTATAACACTTTCACCCCTCGTTGTATCTCAAAGTAAAAGAGAAGGAGATAAAAGTTTTTCTATTTATCTTTCTCCAGAATCCGAATACTTTTACCATAAATTAAAAGAAATAATAAAGGATAAATTTGAATGTTTTACAGGAGAAAAACTCTCAGATTATGATATAGAAA
This sequence comes from Caldifarciminota bacterium, assembly GCA_965649145.1. Taxonomy (GTDB): domain Bacteria; phylum Hydrothermota; class Hydrothermia; order Hydrothermales; family JAJRUZ01; genus JBCNVI01. Next base: position 3,195 of record CBFGJR010000234.1, read on the forward strand.
TAATGTGTGAATACTATAAGTCAAAGCTTTACTCAATCAAAAATATAAAAGTTAAAGGTTATATGGCCACTTTAAGTTTAAAGGGGAATGTTCAAGTTTTAAGGTTTATAATGGATTCTGGACTGGGAGAAAAAACTTCAATGGGTTTCGGAATGGTGGAAAAAACAAGCTGATTGATTTTATAATTCATTAATGGAAAAAAAACAAATAATTGCTTTTAGAATCTCTCAAAAAGAGTTTTCTTTTATTATGGAAAATGTTCTTGAGATTTCAGAACCAAAACCAGTTATTCCTGTTCCGCTTTCGCAAGCTCATTTTAAAGGAATTTTTAACTTAAGGGGTAATGTTATACCTTTGTTTGATTTAAAGAAAAGGATGAATATTGATGAAAATGGAGAAAGTAGTGAAAAGTTTTTTATTATACTTTCTCCTGAGCCCAAAAGAGTTTATGCTTGTGAGGTGGATACAATTCTCGGAGTTTTTGAATGTGAAGAGATTAAGATGGGTGAAATTCCAGAAAATCTTAAAAAAGATATAGACAGGTCTCTTTTAAAAGGTCAAGCTGTACTTGAAAAGAGGAAATTTTTAATAATAGATCCAAAAAAGATTCCCGGTGAGGTTCAAATCCATTTTAAATAGGGGAAAATTTAATGAATCCAAGAGTACTAATAGTTGATGATGCACAATTTATGAGAAAGCTTCTCGCGGATATTCTAAAAAAGGGTGGTTATGAAATATGTGGTGAGGCTAGTAATGGTGAAGAGGCTGTAAAACTTTACAGGGAACTAAAACCAGATATTGTTACAATGGATATAGTTATGCCTGATAAAAGTGGAATAGATGCAGTTAGAGAGATAATATCCTTTGACCCACATGCTAAAATAATAATGGTTTCTGCAATGGGACAGCAACCACTTGTACTTGAGGCAATTCAAGCGGGAGCAAAAGATTATATTGTTAAACCTTTCCAGCCCTCCCGAGTTCTTGAAGCTGTTGAAAGAGTTATAAAATCAAAATGATAGAAAAGAAATATATTGAGCTTTTTAAAAGTGAAGCAGATGAGATCCTAACCAATTTAGAGAAAAATATACTTGAGCTTGAAAAAAAACCTGGTTCTGAAAAGGTATTGAATGAAATTTTCAGACTTGCCCACACATTAAAAGGAATGGCAGCAGCTGTTGAGAAAAAGGATATTGAGAATTTTTGTCACAGACTTGAAGACGAGTTTGAAGATTTGAGGAAAGGTAAGAAAAAAGAGCTTGATTTTGATTTTCTTTTTAAAGCTGTTGATGCTTTAAAAATGATGCTTGAAGAAAAAGGTTCCTTTAGTTTTGATGAAATTAAATCTGCAAAAGAAAAGAAATCAGTTAAAAAGTTTTATGAGGTTGATATATACATAGATCCTCAAACCCCTCTTATTGCCGCAAGAATTTTTGTTATTTTAAGAGAATTTAAAGAGAAGTTTAATGTATTATTTTCAGAACCAAATGAAGAAGATATAAAAAAAGAAAATGTTGAAAACTTACTTAAGATAACGCTCGAGACTGAAAAGGATGAAAGGGAAATTGTTGAAGTAATTGAGAGTTTTGAGGATGTTGAGCATTATTTTATTGAAGAAAAAAAAGAAATAAGACCAGAGGAAAAAGAATTTGAAGTTAAGCCCCTTGAAGAAATTAAAGTTAAATCAGAGAAACTTGATGTAATAATGGATAGATTGGGAGAGATAGTTATTGCAAAGGAGAGATTATTCTCAAAACTGAGAGAAATAGAAGATAGAGAAATTGAGGACAATATGGAAAATCTTGAAAGGCTTATTTCATATCTTCAGGATGATGTTATGTCAATAAGACTGATTCCTGCTTTCCAGATTCTTGAGAGATTTAAAAGATTTGTGAGAGATAAAGCAAAGGAAATGGGAAAAGAAGCAGAACTTTTGATAGAGGGAGGAGATATTGAACTTGACAGGGTTTTACTTGAAGAGATGAGAGAGCCACTTCTTCATATAATTAGAAATTCGATTGATCATGGAATTGAGACTCCACAGGAAAGATTAAAATTTGGAAAAAACAGCAAGGGTAGGATTCATATAAAACTTGAAAGGGAAAAAAACTCAGTAACAATTTATATTAAAGATGATGGAAGGGGTGTTGAGAAAAATAAGGTTATTAAAAGGGCAATTGAAAAAGGTCTTATTTCGGAGGAAAGGGCAAAAATTTTAACTGATAAGGAAATCTTTGAACTAATTACAATTCCAGGTTTTTCAACGAAAGAGGATGCAACCATGATTTCTGGTAGAGGAGTTGGACTGGATGTTGTTAAACAGTTTATAACAAAGATGGGAGGTTTTATGGAAATTGAAAGTGAATACACAAAAGGTACAACTATAAAACTTAGATTACCTCTTTCACTTGCTATCTCAAGAGGTATAGTGGTTGAAGTAGGTGGTAATAGGTTTGTCATACCCCTTGTTTTTATTCAGGAAATAATTGAAGGTAGTGAAAGAGATATAAAAAAAATTATGGGTAGGGATTATATGTTAATAAGAGAGGAGGTTCTTCCCTGTATCTGGATGGCAAGAAAATTAAAATTGAATGGTTTAAACCAAAAAAAGTTTTCAGCTCTTTTAATAGAGAGTGATAGAAAAAGAGCTCTTTTGATAGTGGATAGGGTTATTTCTCAAATGGATGTTGTGGTAAAGTCTCTTGATATTTATATTATGAGAATTCCCTATGTTTCAGGGGGAACAATTTTATGGGATGGAACCCCATCAATTATTATAGATCCTTCAAAATTTATGGAGAATTAAAATGAAAGAAGAAGGAATTTTTGGTATTGATGGTTTAAGGGAAGTAGCAAATATTGGCTGCGGTCATGCTGCTACCGCACTTTCGGGCCTTATAAACAGAAAGGTAATGATGAGTGTTCCTGAGGTTTTTATTGGCGATATGGGGACTGTATTTGAAAAAGTTGCAGGAAAGAGTGATGAAGAAGCTCTTGGTATTCTTCTTTATTTTCTTGGAGATCTTACAGGTCTTACTTTACTTTTACTTTCAAAAGAAGAAGCCCTTTCTCTTTTATCTCTTTTATTGAGAGAGAGGGTTTCTGAAATTAAGGAGCAGGAGGAATCCGCCTTAAAGGAGGTTGGAAACATTATAACAGGAGCCTACATGACAGCCCTATCGGATTTTCTTGGACTCTTAGCTCTTCCCACAGTGCCCTTTTTGAAGAATGATAATGTAAGAGCCATTCTTTCGGATGCTTTCTTGCAGATTGAAGCAGAAAGGGGATTTGCTTTATGTATAAAATCAATTTTAAAAATAGAAAATGGGATAGAAGTTAAAGCAACATTTTTCTTTTTGCCTGATGAACATGCTATAGGTATAATTCAGGAAAAATTAAAATCCTTTTTTGAATGAGGTCTCCTACCCAAGAAGAGATAAAGATTTTGAAATCTTTTGCTAGCAGGATAGATCCATTTGATCCAGCGGCACACAATAATCTTGCAGTAGTTTATTTTAATAGAGGTTTGTTTGATGAGGCAATAAATGAGCTTAAAAGAGCCCTTGATATTGATCCTGACTTTAATATAGCAAGAATCAATCTTGAAATTATTCTAAAAAAAACAAAGAAAAAAGAAGACCTCATTGATAAATATTTTAGAAAAGTTGAACAAAATCCTGAAGATATTAATGTAAGACTTGAATATGCAAAAACCCTTTATCAACTCGCAAAATATTCACATGCTTTAAGAGAGTATAGAGAGGTTCTTATGAGGGATTCAAAAAATAAGGAGGCAATTAAAGGTGTGATAAGATGTTACAAAAAAATGGGGAAATTTCAAGAGGCAATTGCAGCAATTAGAAGGGGACAGAAAATTTTACCAGATAATTTAGATATTAGACTTGATCTTGGTGAAGTTTTATATAATCAGGGAAACTATGATGCAGCCATAAAGGTTTTAAAAGAGATAATTGAAAGGGAGCCTAATAATGCAAAGGCTCATCTTTATCTTTCCTTTGCACTGGGAGAAAAGGGATATTTAGAAGAAGCCTTAGAAGAAGCAATAAAAGCAAAGGAACTTGACCCCAGAATATCAAAAGTCCAAGGGGCACTGGGAATAGACGAAGAAGCTCCTTCTATTGAAGAATTGTTGCAGGAATCAATAGGAATAAATGAGATAAAGGCAGATCCCTTTGAATCAAAACTTAATCTTCTTGAAGCATATAAAAACAAACTTTTTTTGAGGGAAGCAAGAAATATTCTTGAAGAACTTAAAAAAATAGATGAGAAAAGACCCGAATTAAAGAAGATAGAAGCTGAGATTTTTCTTCTTGAGGAGAATTGGGATAAAGCTATTTCTTTAATAGAAGAAATCAAAGAAAAGGACTTTCATACATGGAATATGTATGCAATTGCACTTTCAAGGAGGGGGGATACAGAAAAAGCAAGAAAAATTTTTGAGGGTATTAAGAATTATCCCTATGCCTTAAACAACTTAGCCTGTCTTACGGCAAACGAAAATAAGGAAAAAGCCAGGGAATACTTTCTGAAGTCTTACGAAATTGAACCCGGGTTTATAGTTCCCCTCTATAATTTATCCCTTATAGCCATTGAAGAAAATGATTTAGAAAAAGCCCTTCAATACCTAAAAGAAATTAACGAGATTGAAAGGGGGAATCCCTTTTATCTTACTCTTTATGCTAAAATACTTAAAGAGACTCAAGAAAATGATAAGGCAAAGGAACTTTTGAGAGAGGCTTTAAGAATAGAGCCTGATTTTTCTTATGCTGCTTTTTTACTTTCAAAGATAAATGGAGAAGATGTAAGTTTTAAAGAAGAAGAAAAAGCGAATGTTTTCCAATATCTTTTTGCTATCGAAGGTTCTCCAAGACCTGTAGAATCCAGAATTTTTCCATCCAGAGAAGTTGAAGAGTTTGAAGGTGATAAGGTTCTTGAATTAAAGAAGGTTAAGGTCCTTCTAAAAAATAGAGATTTTGAAAATGCCCTTAAACTCTTACTCCCCCTTAACAAGAAGTACCCTGAGGACAAGGAGATTATTTATTTGCTCGCCCTTGCTTATGAAAATCTTGGTTTTTATGAGAATGCAGAGAATTTTTATTTTAAATTACTTAAAGATAAAGAGGATAATAGAATAAGATTTCATCTTGCCCATATATTTTATAGAACAAAAAGATATGATAGGGCAGAAGAAGAAGTAGATAAAATTCTTAAAAAGGAAAAAGAGTATATTGATGTTTTACTTTTAAAGGCAAAAATAAAGGAAAGAAGGGGTGAATTGAATGAGGCATTAGATCTTTTAAACAGAGTGTTAAAAAAGTCAAAACCCGAAACCAGAATAATAATGTGGTTTGGAGAATTACTTGAAAAACTTGAAAGGAACGAAGAAGCCAGAAAAGAGTATGAAAAAATTATTAAAGAAGATATTAAAAATAAAGAAGCCCTTTATGCTTATGGAAGGTGTTCTTTAAAATTGAAGGATGAAGAAAACCTTAGAAAAACATTAGAAATTTTAAAAAAACAGGGCTTTAATAAATACGCTGACCTTTTGCTTGCTATTGAGCTTACTGGGAAAGGTAAGTATAAAGAAGCCATAGAACTTTTTAAATCATGTGAAAAGGATTTCTTTTTGACAGAGGAATTGCATTTTTATTTTGGAGTTTGTTATGCTTTAATTGGTAAGTATGCAAAGGCAATCGAAGCCTGGTCCAAGGTGGTGAAAATATCAGAGAATTCACCTCTTGCAAAAAAGGCGAAAGAGTATTCTGCCCTTGCTTTAAAATGGTTAAAAATGCTTGAAAAGGAGGTGAGGATTTAATGCCAATTGAAGGTAAACTTGAAGAACTTTCCCTTATTGATTTTTTGCAGATACTTTCTCTGAATAGAAAAACAGGTAAGATTAAAGCTATGAATGAACTTAAAAGGGAAAAAAATTCTGCTGAGATTATTTTAAAAAGGGGTAATTTACAGCTTATTACAATAATCGGTGATGATTTTTTGTATTCAAAGATAAAGCAGTCAGGACTTTTAAGAGATCTGAAGGAAGATTTAAAATTTAATGAAAAGGAGATTTTAAAAATTGCCCATGAAAAAATAAAAGACCTGTCCCCAATTATAAAAATTCTAAGAATGTCTAATGAGGTAAGAATGTTTGAGATTCTTTCATGGAAAAAGGGAATATTTAGATTTGATGAAATAAAAGATGAGGAAGAGGTTTTACCTGACCCCTTTTCCTTTGATATTCAGGATATTTTGCTTGAAAGTTCAAGGAGGCTTGATGAATGGGAAGAAATTTCAAAAAAAATACCCTCCTATTCTTTAGTACCTTTTTTATCTGAAAAATGGCTTAATGAAGGTGCACCTCTTATTGATCTTTCTCCCCTTGAATGGAAGATACTTTCTCTTGTGGATGGACGAAGAAAAATAGAAGATATTATGGAGGAGTTTAGGTCACCTTCAATTGAAGTTGCAAGGGAGATAGCGAATTTACATGATAAGGGTATTATAGAATTTAAGGAAGTGGATAAATCTCTTGAAGAAAAAGCAAAAAGAGAGGCAGAAGAACTTTTTTTGAAAGCAAGGGATATGATAAAAAAAGGCAAATATTTAGAAGCTGAAGCCTTTTTAACAAAAGCACTTTCCCTTTATCCTGATTTTATAATGGCCCATCTTCTTCTCGCTGACCTGTATTTCCTTTTAAAAAATTATAGACTCGCATCACAGGAATATTATCAGGTAATAAGAAGGGATCCTCATAATCCTCTTGGCTACTATGGTATGGGTTTTGTTAGAGTTAAATTTGGAGATCTTCAGGGAGCACTAAAAGCATGGGAAAAGGCTTATGAATATTCAACACCTGACCTAAAGGATAGAATTGAAAGACTTTTATCCCTGCTTAGAACTTTGCTTTTAGAAATAGATAAGAGGAAACTTTTAATATGAAAGAAGAGAAACTTTTCTACGATCCCAGGTCCAGTTTACTTCTTGAACTTGTGGAAGAGTATATTGAACATAACTTAATTATTGAGGCTGAAACTCTTTTAAAGGATTATTTAAGGTCAAGCCCATTATCTGAAAGAGCTTTAAACCTGTGGATAAGAATTGCAGAATTCCAGAAAGATGATGAAAAAGTTAAGTATTTAAAAGAAAAATTAAGAGAAGTAAAGGAAAAGAAAGGAGAAAGGATAATAGAGGTGGATAAAATTAAACTTGAAGAAAAAAAAGAAATTGAAAGAAAAGAGGAAATTAAAGTGACTGAACAAAAAGAAGAGTTATTTGAATTTTTGAAAGATATAGATGAACTGGAGGAGATAAGAGAAGATGATGAGCTTCTACCCTTTGTTACAGTTATTGAAACCTACTTCAAAAAATGGGGAATAGGGGAACCAAGAGAAATAATTGTTGAAAAGGACCTACCTGGAGTAGGCTTTAAAGGTAATGGTAAATGGAAATTTCTTATTTTTAAAAAAAATACAAATTTTGTTACATTGAGATGGATAGTTAAAAAATTAAAATGGAAGGAATAACAAAAGGTAAAAAGGGTTTTTTTTATTTAAAAGAAATGTTAAGGAATCCTGATGTTTACGGAATTATTGTAACGGATGAAAATGGTAATTCAATTTATGAAGAGGTTTCTTTTAATATTTCACCACAGGACAGAAAGGATCTTATTAATTTCTTTAAAAGTTATAACAAGGATAAAAGAACAATTATATATATTTTTACCAAGGAAAAGGTCGTTATATTGTCAAAGAATCCTCCTAAATTTAAAGGTTTTCTAATTACCTTTGCGAGAAAATCTGTGAATCTCGGGCTTTTAAGAATTTATCATCAGAGATTTATAGATCTTTAAATTGAAAATAAAAAGATTTTCTTCCTTTTATTCAGTCTTTTACTTTGTAGAGTTTAATGGAAAAAAGATACTTATAGACTCGGGTTCACCTTTTGAAAGAAGGAAAATAAATGGTCTTACTGAAAAAATAGACTGTTTACTTATAACACATGGTCACTGGGATCACATTGGAAATGCTAACTTTTTAAAGCAGAGAGGCACAAAAATTTTTTTGCATGAAAGGGATTATGAATTTGTAAAGAATGAAATTATTCATCTCCCCCCCTCAAAGGGTACTCTTTATTCAAATATAGTCCATTTTGGTTTGAATTTTCTAAAAAGATTTGCTGATTTTGAGACTTTTGAAAAGGATGAGTTAAAAGATTTAAATGGCATTTATATAATTGAAACACCAGGTCATACCTATGGCTCTGTTACTTTTAAGATAGAGAATAATTACTTTATAGGTGATACACTGATTGGTCCAAATCCTTTTTTAAATAAACCGAGAGTTTCTTTATTTGTTGAGGATAAAAAAATTTTGAAAAGAACCCTTGAATTTTTATTTGAACTCGAGGGAAGATTTTATCCAGGACACGGTCCTTCCTTTACATCTTTTGAATTAAAAAGAGCAAAAGATTTTATATGGAGAGAATTAAGGGAAAGATAATTTCCTTTAAAGATTTTATGAAAGAAGCCCTTTACGGGGAAAGGGGTTATTATACAAAAAGGGAATTTTTAACAGGAGAAAGGGGTGATTTTGTAACACCATCAAATTTTTCTTTACCACTTGTTCTGTCCCTCAAAAAGTTCATTCAAGATAATAAAAAAGATTTTGATAACTGTGAGATTTTAGAAATAGGTGGTGGAGAAGGGATATTCTGTGAAAATTTTTTAAAATTTATAAAGGGGCTCAGGTATTTCTTTTATGAACCTTCAAAGAATCTTTTAAGAATTGCAAGGGAAAGACTTAAAGTATTTAAGGATGTAATTTTTCTGGATTCTTTAAAAAATATAAAAAATTTTAAGGGTTTTATAATAATTATTGAGGTTTTTGATGCTTTTCCTTTCAGAAGACTTGTTAAAAAAAATGATGCTATATTTGAAATAATGATTGACCTTGAGAATAAAAGAGAAATTCTTAAGAAGCTTGATGATAATTTTTTAAATTACTTCATAGACAAAATACCTCAAAGCTCTATTTTTGAATATTCAGATGATATTATAATTTTTTTGAAGGAACTTAAAGATAAAATAAAGGATGCCTATTTAATTCTGTTAGACTATGCAGAAGGTTTAGATGAGATTATGAAAAAAAAGATCGGCACAGCAAGGACCTTTAAAAGACACTCTGTTTCCTATAATTTTTATGATGAAATAGGTGAAAAGGATATCACAAGAACTTTAAATATTGATTTTTTAAAAAGAAAATTTGAAATTTCTGGTTATGAAATTATTGAAATTAAAAAATTAAGTGATTTTTTGAAAAATTATTTAGAGGAAATTTTTGAATATGAAAGAGAACTCGGTAGTAAGGAAAAACTTAAACTGATTAGCAAGTTGAATTATTTGATAAATCCTGAAGCTATGGGAGAGATTTTTAAAGTTTTTATTTTAAGAGGTTCAAATCCTTAAAGCTCTCTTTTTAAAAATGAAAAATCTTATATTATCTGAAATTGAGGAATCAATTGAAGTTAAAAAGAAGTTTTTAAATTATGCTGATTTGATTGAAAAGGGGGTAAAGATTTTAATTAAGACACTTTTAGATGGGGGTAAGATTTTAATATGCGGAAATGGAGGTTCAGCTGCTGATGCACAGCATTTTGCTGCTGAACTTATTGGAAGATATAAAGATGATAAAAGAAAGGGACTTCCTGCGATATCTCTTACAACCGATACATCATCCCTTACAGCAATTTCAAATGACACGGGTTTTGAGAATGTTTTTTCAAGACAGATTCAGGCTTTAGGAAGAAAGGGTGACACTTTAATTGCAATTTCAACATCAGGGAAATCTGAGAATGTGAACAGAGCTTGTAAAAAAGCAAAGGAGATGGATATTAAAATAATTTATCTTACAGGTAGAGAAAATCCACCGGTATATGATATATGTGATGTTGTGATTAATGTTCCAAGCAATTCAACTCCGAGAATACAGGAAATTCATGAATTAATACTTCATATATTTGCTTATCTAATTGAAAAAGAGGTGGTAAATAAAGCAAAATAACTATTTAAATATGGAAATAGAATATAAAGTTCTTGATAAAGGTTTTTTACGCCTTGTTGAATTTATGGGTGGAGATAATTCTGTTGTTCAATCAGCAAGGGTTTCCTATGGTTCAGGTTTAAAAGGGGAGGAAAAGGATAAAAAACTTCTGTTTTATTTAATGGAAAATGAGCATATGACACCCTTTGAGCATTCAGTTTTTAAATTCCATGTCAAGTGTCCTATATTTGTTGCGAGACAGTGGTTCAGGCACAGATGGGGCTCCTATAATGAAATTTCAGGTAGATATACTGAGTATAAAGATGAATACTATTTACCGGAAAAACTGAGAGTTCAATCAAAAAAGGATAAACAGATGAGTGAATTTGGTGATGTTAAGGAAGAAAGAGTGTTAATTAAGAAGATGCAGGATATATTTGAGAAATCTTTTGAAGTTTACAGAGAACTTCTTGAGCAGGGGGTAGCAAGGGAACTGGCGAGGATTGTATGTCCCCTTTCCACCTATACTCAGTTTTACTGGACAGTTAATGCAAGGAGTTTAATGAATTTTTTAAGGTTAAGGCTTGATATTCATGCTCAATATGAAATAAGGGAATATGCAAAATGTATTTTAAAAATTTTTAAAGAGAAAATGCCCTGGACATATGAAGCTTTTTTGACTTACTGTGTTAAAAATAAAGAGAATTATTCTGAGTTATAAATTATTTCTTGTAATTTTTTTTATTTTAATAGTAAGATTCTTTTATGTTATTGAAGGTTTTAAAGATAAAAGAAGGATTTTAGAGTCAGTTTCAGATGCAAAGGAGTATCATGAGCTTGCCTTGAATCTATCAGAGGGGAAAGGTTTTATAAGGGATTTAAAATTTGAAACCTATAGACCTCCTTTTTTCCCTTTTTTTCTCTCAATTTTTTATAAATTTAATAAATCTCCCTTAACCAATTTTTTTATAAACATTATTCTTTCTTTAATTTTACTTTTTTTTGCTTATAAAAGAATAAAAGGAAATAATTTTTATTTATTTTCAATTTTTTTGATACTTTCTCCCAACTTGAATTTACATTCCCTTTTTCCCACCGCCGATTTTTTCTTTGGTTTTTTTGTTTTTTTTCTTTATATTTTTTTAAAGGAAAATAATTTTCTTTTTTCCCTTTTAATTTTATCCCTTCTTCCCTATATAAAACCTGTTGCCCTTCTATTACCCTTATTTTTATTTGTGTATTTTTTTATTAAAAGAGAATTTAAGAAATCTTTTCTTGGTTTAATTTTTCCTTTCTTAATTTCTTTTATATGGGTTCTAACTATTTATAAAAATACCGGTTATTTTGGTTTTTCAAGTGTAATTCCAGTTACTTTCTTTACCTATTATGTTCCCTTTTCTGTTTCTTTAAAGGATAAAATTCCTTACAGCGAGGCAAGAGAAAAGATGAGTGAAATTTTTTTAAAGGAACTTGGAGAAAATTATAATGATGGGGAAATGTATAATTTAATGATAAAACTTTCTTTAAAAGAACTTAAAAGGGTTTTTCCCGAATTTTTAATTTCCCATTTTATCTTTTCTTTTAATACACTTTTTTCTCCTATTTCCTTGAGGATTCTTTTAGTTTATATATCAGGAAGAGATATTGGTGAAGGAGTTCAGCAGGAAATTTTCAGTTTGTTTTTAAAGGGAGAATTTTTAAAATCTCTTGAAAAAATTTTTAAGGAGAGGTTAATTTTTTTAGGTTTAAAGGGGATTTTTATACTTTTATTTTCTATTCTTTTTCATATTTTACTTCTTCTATTATTTTTTAAAAAATTATTTAAAAATTTCAAAGAAAGTTTTCTTTTAATATCTATTCTATTTCCCCTTATTTTCTCAACAGGAATCCTTGGGGAGGCAAGGTTAAGGGTTTTATTTGAAGTTCTTTTAATTTATTTTACCTTCATCTAAGTTTTTTATCTTATAATTAATTGGAAAGGGGCCGTAGCTCAGGTGGGAGAGCGTCGGAATCGCACTCCGAAGGTCAGGGGTTCAAGTCCCCTCGGCTCCATAAAAATTTTTATAAATGAAAGAAATTATTGATGAGGCTTTAAATGCTTTTGAAATTTTGAAAGTTTCCTATGGAGAAATAAGGATTGTTGAAAAGGAATCAGAATCTATTTATTTAAGGAATGGTAATCTTGAAGTTTTTGAAAGAGATGATGATAAAGGTTTTGGAATAAGGATTTTTAATAATGGAGGAATGGGTTTTGCTGCCTCAAATGATTTTAGTAAAGAAAAAGTTTTTGAGACTGTAAAACTTGCCAAAAAACTGTGTGATGCTTCAAGTAAATATTCTTCCTTTGGATACAAACTGGTAAAGGAGGAACCTTCAAGGGGAAATTATGCCTCTTATGTTGAAACTGACCCCTTTCAGGTTCCTTTTGAAGAAAAATTAAATTTTCTTTTTGAGATAGATGAGATACTGAAAAGTTCTAAGTATGCAGTTTTGAGGAATTGTTTTTTAAGTTTTTTTAAAGAAAAGAAATATTTTGCATCTACAGAGGGTCATGATATAAAGCAAACTATTTATCATTCAGGAGGAGGTTATTCGGTTTATACTTTTAAAGATGGAGTTTTACAGGTGAGGTCCTATCCTGAAAGTCATGGTGGCAATTATTTACAGGGAGGATTTGAAGTTATCAATAAAGAGGATTTTAAAGGAAAAGCCTTCAAAATTGCCGAAGAGGCTGATAAATTACTTACTGCTCCACCTGCACCTTCTGGAGAGTTTGATCTTGTAATTATGCCCGGTCAGATGGTTCTTCAGATTCATGAATCAGTGGGTCATGCTACTGAACTTGACAGGGTTTTAGGTTATGAGGCTTCCTATGCTGGGACAAGTTTTGCAACAATTGATAAACTTTTTAAATTTAAGTATGCTTCTCCAATTGTGAATATCACGGCTGATGCAACCTATCCAAAGGGGCTTGGTACTTTTGGTTTTGATGATGAAGGAACAAGGGCAAAAAAAATTTATTTAATTAAGGAAGGAATTCTTTCAGGTTATCTTTCTTCAAGGGATACTGCAGTATATATCAATTCTTCCTCTTCAGGAGCTGCAAGGGCTTCAAGCTGGAACAGAATTCCAATTGTAAGAATGACAAATATAAACCTTGAACCAGGTAATAAGACCTTGGATGAACTCATATCTGATGTAAAAGATGGTTTTTTGATTGATGTTAATAAGTCCTGGAGTATTGATGAAAAAAGGCTCAATTTCCAGTTTGCCTGTGAAATAGGTTATAGAATAAGAAATGGTAAATTAACCGGAGAAATTGTTAGGGATCCACTTTATTATGGTATAACACCTTATTTCTGGAATTCCTGTGATGGAATTGGTAAAGAGCAGGTTCTATATGGACTTTTAAATTGTGGAAAGGGTGAGCCAGGTCAATCAATGCATGTAGGGCATGCTTCTCCTCCTGCAAGGTTCAGAAGGGTAAAGTTTGGTTCAGCTTCTTGATAAATATTGTTTAAGAACTTAATTTACCTTTTTTTATTTTTGTTTTCCTGTGCAACTTTCAGGAGTTATTTTAATACCTATTATAATGCAAAAAAATATTATAAAGAAGCGGAAAAAAGATTTTTTCAAAACAAAAAAATCTTAACTCAAGATATTAAAACTCTGTATGATAAATCTCTTGAAAAATTTTTAAGGATTATAAAATATTTCCCTGATTCCCCCTTTTTTGATGATGCGATTTTTTATTCAGGTATGATTTATATAAGGATAGATGAAAGAGCAAATGCGATAAAAAAGCATGAAGAACTTCAAAGGTTTTTTCCGAAAAGTTCTTTTACAACAATCTATTGTGATTCTCTCCTGAATTATTTATTTCAAAAGAAGGACCTTGAAAATTCTCTTTTAATTCTTTCCCTTTATCCAAAAAAGGAAAATCCAAAATTTTATTTTTATAAATCAAAATATTTTGAGATAAGTGAGGAATACGATTCATCTCTTTACTATTCAAGGAAGGTGATAACCAATTCTTATTCTTATTTAAGGGAAAGGGCAATACCGATTTATGTTAGTTCTGCTCTTAGGAAAGGAATGGTTGATTCAGCTATGCGTTTTGTTAAAGATTTGGAAAAAAATAAAGATTTATCTATTTTACTTGCTGAGGCATATAAGGAAAAGGGAGATTTTGAAAAAGCCAGGGAAATTTTAAAAAATTTTGATTCTGAAAATAAAAATTATGAGGTGGTAAGAATTCTGCAGGAAATTTACATAAAAGAGAATAATATTTCTGAATTAAAAAAACTTTTAAAAAATTTTATGTTAAAGGGTGAAGATTATATTAAAAAGCAGGAAATTGGATTTGAACTTGCCAAAATTTACTTTGAAGAGGACAGCTTAAGTTCTTTAAAGAATATATTATCAGAAATAAGGAAATTTTCTCCTTCAACAAATTACGGTATAAAGTCAGATATATGGCTAAATTTGATAGAAGCTGAAGAGAAGTTAAAGGATTTAGAAGGGGATAAATTGAAGGAGGAAATGCTTAAAATTGCTGAATCCTATTATGTTGAGCTTGCACTATACAAAAAAGCTCTTAGACTTTCTGAGGAATATGTTAAAAATTTTCCAGAAGATAGAGAAATTCCAAGGGTTTTATACCTTATTATATTTATCTATAAAAACTTTATAAAGGATGAAATGAAAACTAAGGAATTTTTTAATATTCTTGAAGAAAAATATAAGGGGAGTTTTTATTATGTTATCACGAGAGATTTACTTGAAAAAAATTGAGGGTGAGATTTTAAACAACATAGATTTAGGTGAGGGAATGTTTCAACTCATAATATCTGCAGAGGAAATTGCAAAAAAGGTAAAGCCAGGACAGTTTGTAAATATAAGGGTTCAGGATTCCCTTCATCCTTTTATTAGAAGACCTTACAGTGTATGGAATGCTGAGGATGATGTTATTGAATTTTTAATAAAGGTTTTGGGTTCAGGTTCGAGACTTCTTTATGAAAGAAAAAGGGGAAAAATAGACCTTCTCGGGCCACTTGGAAAACCCTTTCCTGAACCACCCTCTGACCTTGAAATAGTTCTTATTGGTGGTGGAACTGGTATAGCACCACTTATGTATTATGCAAAGTATTATTCTTTGAGTTCCTTTAAAATTATTTATGGCTTAAAAACAGCACCCAGTGAATACCTTTACTCGAGGATAGAGGATGTTACTCGTAATATTTTTATCAGTACTGAGGATGGTTCCATTGGTTTTAAAGGGCTTGTCACAGACCTTGTTAAGGAACTTATAAGGGATAGGTATATAATTTTAGAGAAATCAATGTTTATTCTCTGTGGACCCCTTCCTATGTTAAAATCTTTTAAATTTTTACCTCCCGAAAGGACATATGTTTCAATGGAAGGCAAAATGGCTTGTGGTTTTGGAATCTGTATGGGATGTGCTGTTAAAAGTAAAAGTGGTGATTATTATTTAAGAACCTGTACTGAGGGTCCAATGTTTAAACTTTCCGATATAGAAATATGAATTTGGAGGTTAATCTTTCAGGACTTAAACTTAAAAATCCCTTTATGCCTGCTTCAGGAACATTTGCTTATGGGAGCGAACTTGTTTACCATACAGAAGCAGTAAATGTAAAAGAATTTGGGGCGATTGTTACAAAGGGAGTAAGTGTTAAGGAAAGAGCTGGAAATCCACCAGAAAGAATTGCTGAAGCTCCCTGTGGTCTTTTGAATTCAATTGGACTTGAAAATGTTGGTATAGAAAGATTTATAAAGGATAAGTGGCCTCTTTTAAAAAAACTTAATATACCTATCATTGTGAATGTTTTTGGTGAAAAGGAGGAGGAATTTGAATTTCTTGCAGAGGAACTGGATAAAGCACAGGTTCATGCTCTTGAACTTAATTTATCCTGTCCCAATGTTGATAAAGGTGGTATGGAGTTTGGTCAGAATAAGAAAATTGCAGGAAGAATTGTTGAGATTGTTAAAAGTAAATATAAGGCAGGTCCTGTTTTTGTTAAACTTTCACCGAATTTTGTTAATATAATAGATGTTGCAAAGGAGTGCGAAAAGAAAGGGGCTGACGGGCTTTCTCTTATCAATACGATAATGGGAATGGCAATTGATGTGGAAAGGAGAGAGTTTGTGATTCCAAGGGGGGTTGCGGGTCTATCAGGTCCTGCCATTCATCCAATTGCCCTTTATATTGTTTACAGAGTTTATCAGGAGGTAAAAATTCCCATTATCGGTATAGGTGGAATTTATGATTATAAATCTGCTCTTGAATTTTTAATGGCAGGTGCAAGAGCCTGTCAGATAGGCAGTATGCTTTTTGTGGAACCTGGTATCATAAATAAGATAATAAGGGATACAGAGGATTTTATGAGAAGACATAGAATTAATGATATAAAAGAAATAATTGGTTGTATGCAAATAAGAAAAATAAAGGAGGGAAAATCTTGACAGAAATAATAATTGCCCTTAACACAAATAGAAGAGATGTTGCTGAAAAATGGGTAAATGCCCTTTTCCCTTATGTTAAATGGTTTAAAATTGGTTACCCCCTTTATATAAATGCAGGTAATAATTTTGTAAAGGAATTAAAGAAAAAAGGTGCAAAGGTTTTTCTTGATCTTAAACTTTTTGATATTCCTTCTGTTGTTTCTCTTGCAGTAAAGGAGATAGAAAAGCTCGGTGTTGATATGGTAACACTTCATACCCTTGGTGGTTTTGAAATGCTTGAATCAGCCTGTAAAACATTGTGGGAAGTTGAAAAGAAAAAAAGACCTTTACTTATAGGGGTTACAATACTTACAAGTATGTCAGAGGCAACCTTAAAGGATGTTTCTGATACAAGGAAAACAATGGATGAGGAAATAGAGACTCTTGTTAGACTTGCAAAGTCTGCAGGACTTGATGGAGTTGTAGTTTCAGGTGAAGAGATAGAAATTGTTAAAAATATCTGTGGTAAGGAATTTATAACAGTAGTTCCTGGAATAAGGCTTAAAGAGGATCTTCCTTTTGATCAGGAAAGGATAATATCGCCAGGGGAGGCAAAGGAAAAAGGAGCTGATTTTTTGGTTGTGGGGAGACCTATTACACATTCTGATAATCCTCTTGAGAAATTAAAGAGGTATTTAGAAGAGATAAGTTAAATTGGAAGAGGTTCCTATTAGCAAGACAAAATCCGAATATATAAGGGTAGTTTTTCCTGAACATGCTAATTCAATAGGAAGTTTATATGGTGGATATATGATGAGGTGGATACTTGATGCTGGTATTCTCCTTGCAACTAAATTCACAAAAGGTCCCTGTGTTGTTGGATCAATGGATTCAATTGATTTTATTAAGCCTGTTAAAATTGGAGATATTTTGATTTTTGAATCCTTTGTTGAATATGTTGGTAATTATTCAATTGAAATAGGTGTCAATGTTTTTTCAGGTAAATATGGTAAGGAGGAACTTGCATGTATATCCAATTTATCCTTTGTAGCACTTGACAGTGAAGGGAATAAAAGAAAAATTCTTAAAAAAGTTTATCCACAGAATGAGAAAGAGGAGAAACTTTACGAGAGGGCAATTGAAAGGAGGGAAAGAAGAAAAAAGAGAATTTCAGAATTAAAAAGTAACCCACCTGAATTTAGTGTCTTTGAAACAAGGTGGTCAATAAGTGTTCAAAGGGTTATTTTTCCTGAGGATACACTTTTTTTAAAAAGGGCTTACGGAGGGAAGGTATTGATGGTAATGGATGAACTTGCAGCTATTCTTGCGAGGAGGTATGCAAGAGGAATATGTGTTACAGCATCAGTTGATGAGATGGATTTTCTTGCACCTGCATATGTGGGGGAAGTTTTAAATATACAAGCTCATATATCATCAGTTTTCAAAACGAGTCTTGAAATTTTTTTAAAGGTTTTTGCCGAAAATCCTGAAAGGGGGGAATTGAGGCATGTGGTTAGCTCCTTTATGGTTTTTGTTCATCTTGATGAAAATGGGAAACCTTCAGAGTTACCTCATTATGAGATTCAAAAATTTTTTGAAGGTGCAATTTTAAGGAAAAAAATAAGGGATGAAAGAAGAAGAAAAATTAAAGAAATTCAGATTAAAAAAGAATAAACCTTTTATTATAGCCTTAAGCGGTTTTACAGGTACTGGAAAATCCTTTATTGCAAATATGTTAAGAAGTAAAATTGATTGTGTAGTTTTGAGGTCAGATGTTATCAGAAAGGAACTTTCAGGAATAGAATTGAATCAACATGTTTATGAAGATTTTGAGAAGGGGATTTATAGTGAGGAGATGACAGAAAAGGTTTATTCTGAGATTTTTAAAAGGGTGAAAGAGTATTTAAAAGAATTTAAAAATGTTGTTATTGATGCAAGTTTTCTTGATAAAAGCAAAAGGGATAAGTTAAGGGAAATAGCGAGGGAGTTTAATGTAAGGCTTTTGATATTATGGGTAAAGGCACCTGAAAATTTAATAAGAGAGAGATTGGAGAAAAGGAAAGGTGATGTTTCTGATGGAAGATGGGAAATATATTTAAGGCAAAAGGAAAAATATGATATCCCTTCTGAGGATGATATAATTTTTATTGAGAATTTAAGCGAAGAGGATTTAAGGAAAGATTTAGACAAAATTTTTTTTGATTAGCTTATTGTCAAAAAATAAAAAATTAAATTCGTGAGCGCGGCTAAAATATCATGGAATTATACAAAACCTTGACTTTTTTTTTCAAAAAATTTTATAATTAAAATATCAAAAAATGAAAAAATTAAAAGTTTTATTAATTTTGTTTATATGGATAAATTTAATTTCTGGGGAAATTTCTTTTATAAAAAGGTTCAAATTTGAAATTGGATATTCCTTAGGGATAATTTATACAAAAGAACAGTTTAGGGAGATGGTGTACTTTCCACCAATTGATAAGTTAAATTCTATAGAAGGAAA
>CBFGJR010000235.1:0-8082 GCA_965649145.1 Caldifarciminota bacterium
TTTTAAAGAAAGTCAAAAGAATCACGGATTCACAGAAAGCGAGTATTTCTTTTAACTTCTCAGGAATAAACAGATAGGAGAAACTCTCTCTGTTTTAAAAGACGGTCAAATTTTTTATAATATCTTTTAAGTCATATAGTCCTTATATTATTATAAATAATGGCAAAGATAAAAAATAAAAATTGGACTTATGAATTTTTTATTAAAGGAGGTAAATACTTTTTTCCTATACTGAATGAAAGATGGAAATATGCTCAAGTGGAAGTAAAGCAGATATTGAAAATACTCAGAGAATTTGGTATAAAAAAAGGAAAAATTCTTGAAATTGCCTGTGGAAACGGAAGAATTTGCACCTATCTCGCTAAAAGTGGTTTTGAGGTTTATGGAATTGATTTTAATCCGGATTACATAAAAGATGCACAGATGAAGGCACAAAAAAGAAATGTGAAAGTAAATTTTATATGTGGTGATATGCGTAATTTAAAAGATTATATTAAAGAAGAATTTGATGTTATCATCAATATTTTTACATCAATTGGATTTTATGACAAAAAAACTGAACAAAAGATTTTTAAAGATGTCGCAAGTTTATTAAAAAAGAATGGAATTTTTCTTATACTGGACACAATATCCAGGGAATGGATTTTAAATCATTTCTGTACGGCAATCTGGCATGAAACGGGTGAGTATATTATACTTGAAAAGCCTCTCTATGATTCTTTCCATTCTATAATGAATAATAACTGGCAAGTATATAGAAAAGAGGGGAAAGACCTGAAACTGGAAGCAATTTTGCCACTTGAGCTAAAGATTTATTCTCAGAATGAACTCACAGAAATGGCAGAAAAAGCAGGGTTAAGACTTATAAAAGCATATGATACACTTATGAATCTTTTACCGGTTCGCAATGATAGTCGGATAAATATGGTTTTTCAGAAAATATAATAAGATTTATGGGGAAAATACTATCCATTTTATACTTCACTTTGTTTTCAGTCCCTCAGAATAATCTTTCTTGTGATTCCTTGAAATACAAAGTAAATGTTTCGGAAATTTCAAGATTGGATCCATGGTTTTCAAAGGACAAATTTATGCATTTTTCTATTTCTGCATCTGTAGTAGGTTTAAGTTATCATACCCTTGTATGTCGTTTAAATAAAAATAAATATGAAGGTGAAATCATTTCTCTATCATTTACCGCCCTTATAGGAATAGGAAAAGAAATATACGATAAAAAAAGGAAAAAACATTTTTCATTAAAGGATTTATGCTGGGATGGAATTGGTATCCTCACCGGGTTTTTTGCTTTTATTTACGAATATTAATCTAAAAATTTGCTACCTCACCTTAAATATCAATCTTCAGTTCCTATCTTCTCTTAAAAAGATAAAAACTTTCCCTATTCTTGATATATAGTGATAATTCTTTAAAATTTTCAAACTTCTATTCAATTAACCGGAGGGAAAATATATTCAATTATTTGGTTAGAAGTGTTTAAAGTAGCACTTAACATAATTATAACAAGAATATGAATTTAATTTTAAAACCTTTTCAAAAAATTTAGCGTCTAATAATAATTAAAGGGGAAAATGAAAATTATACATTTATTAATGTGGTGATACTGCTAATGTGGAAGTTGAACACTATGTCAAGGGAATTCTGCATATCGTAGAATGGAAACCCGATACTTCCATTCAATATGAAAAACCCCTTAATCATCTTGGTAAAAGATACTTCCTGTTTGTTCGTGAAGGAGATAGAAAAGGAAGACATCGTGGATGGGTTCTTAAACAACTTTCAAATGGAGAATCAGAAAGCCAGGATACACTCACAATAAATATAGGTGTATATCATGCGGTCTTTGATGCGCTTCTATGGGATTGTGTGATGGACACAAATTACCCCTATGAAGATTCAAATCTATGGTGGTTTACCTATCTCGTGAAATGAGAGAGATAAATTCTCAACTTTTGTGCATTGCAAATTATAGCATAAAAAGATTTTTCTGAAAAAATTTTAATATACGGTACTTATTTAAAAAGGGTGATTTCCTGAATAATTTTAATATCGGTATTTTCATTCAATTCTTCCTCCTTTAAAAATTTAAATTTAATAAAGTATATATAATAATTTCAAATTTTCACACTAAAAGGTTTTGGATGAAAGGTTAGAATAAAAACTAAAATACATATAACCCCTATTATCTTATCCTTTCTTTCAAGGGGTGTTATGTTATCTATGGGTGGTGGATGCCTTAACCCAAATAAAAGAAGTAGAAAGCCCCAGAAAAACCAGCCGGGCCAGAAAAAACCCATTAAAAGCAAAAAGGGGAAAAGAAAAAACTGAATAACCTGAAATTTCTCACCCACCAGAGCATAAAGTATATGACCTCCATCAAGCTGAGAAAAAGGCAAAAGATTCATTGCTGTCACAAAAAAACCAATCCAACCAGCAAAAGCAACAGGATGAAGCAAAACATTAGCATCAGGAGGAATATCTTTTCTTATTATATAAAAAAGAAATTTAAATAAAAGTGGATCACCAAGAAATAAACCTCCTTCACCTCTTCCTGAAATAACTTTTGAATTCAAGATACCCCAGACAGTAAAGGGAATGGATACTATTATTCCTGATAAGGGACCAGCTGAACCAATTCTTAAAAGGGTTTTTTTATCGGAAATTGTTGACTTCATCTTTATAAAGGCTCCAAAAGTTCCAACAAGAGGGTGGGGAACAGGAATGAAAAAGGGGAGAGTTGCTTCAACTCCATATTTTCTACTTGTTAAAAAATGACCCATTTCATGGGATAAAAGAATTGATAGAAGTGCACAAGAAAAGGGAAGTCCATATAAAAGAGATTTTGGAAATCCCTTTAAAAATTTGTCAAAGTCAGTCAGATAATGCATTGAACCAGCAAACATTGTCGTGAGAACTGTTAATAAAAATAAAATTAAAGGTATAACAAAGTCCCGTGTCTTTAATCCATATTCAGGATGAATTTCAAGAGCATAATAGATTCCTTTTAATTTATAAATAGAAGGAACATATTTTATTTCCTTTAATCTTTCTTTTAAATAATTCAGTCCTTCACTTACATCCTGTGTAATAAAATAACCTATATAAACGGTTTTTCCCTTCTTAATATAGGAATCGTGAATTACAAAAATTTCCTCAATTCTTTTAATTATATCATTCATTTTTCTTGCTCAATTCAGCCCCTTTACAGGTATTTGCAAGCAAACCTGCAACAGTCATCGGACCCACACCCCCTGGAACAGGAGTTATAAATTCCACAATATCCTTTACCTCTTCAAAATCAACATCCCCAACCCATGAATCATTTTCCTTATGAATTCCAACATCTATAACAACCTGTCCCTTTCTAACAAAATCCTTTTTTATAAACCTTTTAACACCTGCTGCTACTATCAAAATATCTGAATCTCTTGTGATCTTATCTAAATTTTCTGTTTTTGAATGACAGACTGTAACAGTTGCATCTCTTCCTTTAAGTAATAAAGAAAGAGCCATGGGTTTACCAACAATGTTACTTCTTCCAACAATCACAACATGTTTTCCTGTAACAGAAATTTTATAGTAATCAAGAAGTTTTAAAATACCGTAAGGAGTAGCCGGAATAAAAACAGGTTCCCCTCTCACAAGTTTTCCAAGATTATAGGGAGTAAAACCATCCACATCCTTTTCAGGTGGAATAAACTCAACAATTTCTTCAGGGTCAAGTTGACCTGGTAAAGGAAGTTGAAC
Source organism: Caldifarciminota bacterium (assembly GCA_965649145.1). Lineage (GTDB taxonomy): Bacteria > Hydrothermota > Hydrothermia > Hydrothermales > JAJRUZ01 > JBCNVI01. Next base: position 3,766 of record CBFGJR010000235.1, read on the forward strand.
TATAATACCGTGAACATTTTTATCTTCCCCCTTCATTTTAATTTCCTCTCTTAACTTTTCCTTAGATACATCACCTGGAAAATGGATTATCTCACACTTTATCTCAACTTTTTCGGCAGTTTGTTTTTTATTTCTTACATATAAAAGAGAAGCAGGATTATCACCGATAAGAAAAACATTTAAAAAAGGTATAACCTCCATTTTTTTAAGTTCAAGAACTTTCTCATGAATTTCTTTTTGCCAATTAGAGGAAACAAGTTTTCCATCCAATATTTTAGCCATAATCTCCTTCCTTTTAATCTCAAAAATATTTTTTTAATTTTTTTCCAATATCTGATTTTAAAAATTTAATTCTTTCCTTATAAAGTATCTCTCTTGCTAAAACAAAATTTTTTCTTTCTTCTATTTTTTTTATTTCCTTGTTCAGGGAAATGTATTTTAAAATCCCATAATTATCAAATATCAAAAAATAGAGAAGAAGGGAAATTAAGAAGATAAAGGATAAAAGACTTCTTTTTCTCACAGTTTTAATTTTTCTCCCCAGAAAATACCCTTATATTCACTTTCAATTTCAAGGAGTCTGTTGTACTTACAGGTCCTTTCTCCCCTCGCTACTGCACCTGTTTTTATGAATAGGGAACCTGTACCAACTGATAAATCTGAGATAAATGTATCCTCAGTTTCACCTGACCTGTGAGAAATGACAGTGTTATAATGATTTGCTTTAGCCATGGCTATAACATCAAGGGTCTCAGTTAATGTTCCTATTTGATTTAATTTTATAAGGATTGCATTACCTATATTTTCCTTTATTCCTTTTGAAAATCTTTTTTCATTTGTCACAAAAATATCGTCACCAACTATCATTATTTTATCCCTGAATTCAGAAGTAAAAATTTTCCAACCTTCCCAGTCTTCTTCCGCAAGAGGGTCTTCAATTGAAAAGATAGGATAATTTTTTATTATATCTGAATAAAACTTCATTAGTTCATCTAAATTCAAATGTTTCCCTTCAATCCTGTAAGTCCCTTCTTCCCTATTCCATAACTCAGTTGCAGCAACATCCATCGCAAGGTAAATTTCTTTCCCTGGTTTATATCCAGCCTTTTCTGTGGCTTTAAGAATAAAATCAAGTGCCTTTTTTGTGTTTTCTATAAAGGGTGCAAACCCCCCCTCATCTCCCACTGAAGTAGAAAGTTTGTTTTCTTTAAGCAAAATTTTCAAGGTATGATAAACTTCAGTACCTGCTCTCAATGCATCTTTAAATGTGGAAAATCCAAGAGGAACTACCATGAACTCTTGTATATCAAGTGGATTATCTGCATGAACACCTCCGTTTATAAAATTCATCATGGGTACTGGTAAGAAATTTGCATTAACACCGCCAATATATCTAAAAAGGGGGACTCCTGCTACATGGGCCGCTGCTCTTGCAACAGCAAGGGAAACTCCAAGAATTGCATTTGCTCCGAGCCTGCTCTTATTTTCTGTCCCATCAAGGTTAATCATAAGCTCATCAATCCTTCTTTGATCAAAAACATCCATATCCTTTATTCTTGGTGCAATCTCATTCTCTGCCGAACTTATTGCCTTCAAAACACCCTTTCCAAGAAATCTCTTTTTATCACCATCCCTTAACTCCAATGCCTCAAATGTTCCGGTTGAAGCACCGGAAGGGACAAGAGCAGAACCTTTTAATCCATTTTCAAGAATACAAACAACTTTAAGGGTAGGATTACCCCTTGAATCAAGTACTTCATATGCCTTTAAATCTTTTATTTTCATAATAAATTGTAAGAATTAAGGTAAATTTAATGCAACTCTTCCTTTTCAATTTTACCATCCCTTAAATAAATAATTCTTTTTGCCCTTTTTGATACATCTTTATTATGTGTTACAACAATTATCGTCTTTCCCTCTTCATTTAATCTGTCAAAAATTTCTAAAATTTCACCTCCAGATTTTGTATCAAGATTACCTGTAGGTTCATCAGCAAGCAAAATTTCTGCTCCTCCAACAAGGGCTCTTGCAATTGCAACTCTCTGCATCTCACCACCGGAGAGTTCATTTGGTCTATGATTTTTTCTCTCATAAAGCCCCACAATCTTTAAATAATGTTCTGCAAGCTCTTTTCTTTTATTTTTGGGAATCCCCCTGTATAATAAAGGTAATTCCACATTCTGCAATGCTGTGATTCTTGGTATAAGATGAAAAGATTGAAATACAAAGCCAATCTCTCTGTTTCTTATATCTGCAAGTCCATCTTCTGAATAATTTGTAATATCTTTTCCTTTAAAAATATACTTTCCCTCACTTAATCTATCAAGAAATCCAATAATATGTAAGAGAGTACTTTTTCCAGAACCCGAAGGACCAACTATTGCTATATATTCACCCTTTTCTACTTTTAAAGATATATCATTAACAGCGTTAATAAAGGTCTTACCCATAATGTAAATCCGCCTCGCATTTAAAAGTTCAATCAAAATCATTTAAGTTTTTCCTTTTTTCCCTCAGATTTAATTTTTACTCTTTCTCCGTCTTTTAGTACTTTAAGTACATCTTCTGGACCAACTATAACTGTATCTGAAATATTTAGTCCTTTTACCACTTCAATTCTTGTAAACCCCTTAATACCAGTTTTAACATAACTTTTTTTAACTTTTTTATTTTTTAAAAGAAAAACATAAGTTTTTGTTTCCCTTTCTTCTAAGTTGGTTTTCTCACTTTTTTCCTTACCTATAGCAGAATAGGGAAGTGTTATTGCACTATCCTTTTGAGCAATAATGATCTCACAGGAAGCACTCATTCCCGGTAAGATAAAATTATTATTCTCCAAAATATCAATTTCCACTTGAAATTTAGGGGTTCTGGAAGCCTGACTTGAAGAGGAACTTACTAAGCCACCAATTCTAACAACTTCACCCTTAAAAATTGTATCTGGAAATGCTTCAATTTTTATATTAACATTCTGTCCTTTCTTTATCTTTGGAATTTCTGTCTCATCAACCTCAGATTTAACTATCATTTTGCTTCTATCAGCTATTACCATTATTGAGGATGCATGATTATTGAGGGTTCCAGGAATTACTGTCTCTCCCTCTTTTTTATATATTTCAATAACTTCACCCTTAATGGGGGATCTTATATAACATTTTAAAAGTTTATTCTCAGCATCTTTTAAATAAAAACTATCTTCTTTTATTTTAAAAGAAATTGCTTTAAAATTTGCCTCTGCAGTCTCAAATTCTTTCTGAGATATTAAGTTCTTTTCAAATAAAATTTTTTCCCTCTCAAAATTCTGCTTGGCAATTTTTAAATTATATAAATCCTGCTCCAGTATTATTTTAATTCTATTTCTCTGTGTTTCATATTCAACAGGGTCAATAATTAAGAGGAGGTCATTTTCTCTGACAAGATCTCCTTTTTTAAAAAATATTTTCTTTATTTTTCCTATTACCTCAGGACTGATTTCAACCTGCTTATGAGCTTCTATATAACCTTCAACTTTTATACTTTCAAAGATTGGACGCTTTTTTAGTACCTCAATTTCAACAATTTTCTCCTTTTTCCCTGTTTTTAAATTGAGTAAAATTATAAAAATTATAATTATTAAAAGTACCAAAGAACCTGATATTATTAAAATTTTTTTCATACTACCTCCCTTCATATTCTAAATTACCTGTTAAATAAAGATAATAGGTTATTGCAAGTTTATAATTATAAAGAGAATTGATATAGTCAACTTCCGAATTTTTAAGATTTTCCTCCGCCTGTTTTAATTCCACAGAAGATATTTTACCGAGTTTAAAACTTTCTTCTGCGTATTTATAACCAATTTCGGAATTCTTTAACTTCTCTTTAGCAATAGCAAGGGCTTCTTTAAAAAATTCTATTTCTCTTTTTGATTTTTCACAATTAATCTTTGATAATAGATAAATTCTCTTAAATTTCTCATTTTGAAGGTCCTTAGATATTTTATTTCTTACAATATTAAAGGGATAATCCCAGAAATTTAAAGAAAAAGTTATATAGATTCCCCTTATACTTTCATAATTTTTAAAAAGATTTTTCAAAGAGGTGTCAGAAAAGGAATAATAATAAGAAAGATATACTTCTGGTAAAAAAGAAAAAAGAGTATATAGAAAATTAAGGGAGACACTTTTTTTTAACAAATTTTTCAGATTCTAAGGGATAGAAAACAATCTTTTCTTTTTCTTCAATTTTTAAAGTTTCTATTTCAATATCCACTGGAATATAAAAAATATCACCTTCTTCGCCAAGGATATAATTAAAATCATAAAGAGCATCATAAAA
>CBFGJR010000236.1:0-7946 GCA_965649145.1 Caldifarciminota bacterium
TTAATAGGGAAAGTAATTTCAGGCGCCAAATTTTTCCAGTTTACCTGAAAGGGCAAGTAAAAGTGGCATTAATTTATAGCCCTTTATTGTTCCAAGATAGCCCTTTAAAACTTCTTTTTCGTCAAATTTTGAGACAGGGTCAGGTTCCTGTATCGGTGAATATATAAGAAGGGGTGTTGGATGCCAGGAGTGACTCTTTAAAATAGCAGGGGTGGAGTGGTCACCTGTAATTGCAATGACATCAAAGCCTATATTTATAATTTCAGGAATAAATTTATCAACTCTTTCAATTTCTTTAACTTTACCTTCAAAATCTCCGTCTTCTCCCTTTTTATCTGTTTCCTTATAATGAAGGTATATAAAATCATAATCCTTAATTTTTTCTTTTAAAACTTTAATTGCTTCTTCAAACTTTGTTATTCCTTCCGGTGTGTCCATTCCTACGAGTTTAGCAAGTCCCCTGTACATAGGATAGTAGGCTATGCCACATGCTTTTAAGTTCCACTTTTCTTCAAAGGTTTCCCATTCAGGAAGTGAGGAAAAGCCCCTTAAAAGGATAAAATTTGCCCTTTTTTCCTCTTTCAAAATCTCTCTTACTTTATTTAAAAAAGTTTCAATTACCCTTTTTGTTTTTTCTGCCTTTTTATCCCTTGCAATAAGTTCCTTGGGTTTTTTACCCTCTTTTAATGGGTCAGTGTCATTTAACTCGGGAGAAATATTTTCGCCCCTCAAAATTAAAACAAATCTATGTTCCTTACCTGGATAAAGGATTATTTCAACATCTTCTATTTTTTTAATTTCATTTTTTATTTTTTCTACAATTTTTTTTGACTCTTCGGTTTCAATTCTTCCTGCTCTTCTGTCAACTACGGTTCCTTTTTCATCTATTGTGCAGAAGTTGCATCTTATTGCTACATCATTTTTTTTAAGGTCTGCGCCGACACCAAGGGCTTCAAGGACTCCTCTTCCTATCTGATATTTAATGGGGTTGTATCCAAATAGAGAAAGATGGGCAGGACCGCTTCCAGGTGTTATTCCCCATTCTACAGGCAGAATTCTTCCACAGGTTGATTTTTTAGCGAGATTGTCAAGATTTTCTTTTTTTGCAACTTCCATTTCTGTTTTACCCTTTAAAGGTAAACCCGACACACCATCTATTACAAAAAGTAAAATTTTTTTGTTATTCCTTGAATAAAGTTCCTTTATGATTTCCATATTTTAATTATAAGATTTAGTCAAATTTAAATTCTGTTTTTATTGATTTATCGGGTGAAAGGGGAATATCAGCGGATAACTTTAAAAAGATTTCAAAGTTTTCTCCCTTTGTTATTTTTAATAATCTTATTTTTTCAGGAAAATAAAATTCAGGGAATATATAGATTTTTTTGTTCTTATCTTTTTCAAAATGGTAAATTATTTCATGACCTCCTGTTTCCTCGGTTTTTAATACTGTTTCCCTGAAAATATAGGGATTTTTCCTATTGATTTTATTTATCCATTCTATTTCCACTTTAAAACTTCTTGCTTTTTCTTTTTTAAATACGGATAAAAACATTTTAATAATGTTATCGGTTATGTTATGCACTTCAAGATATGCCTTTATTCCATTATCAAGATTTAAAAGATTTTCCCTTAAAGTGATTTTTTCTTTAAGTGTATCATCAGAAAAAAGAATAATGAATTTTTTTCCAAAATTTCCCTCAAGTATTATTCCTGGACTTTCAATAATTCCGTGTTCTTTCTCTAAATAACCAAGAGTTTTTTTTCTTTCAATTTCAAATTCAATCTGGGGGGTATCATGGAATTCATAATTTTTATTTTCCTTAATTTTATAATTTGTTACTACCTGTTTATGTTTTCCTGATGAAAAAATGTATCTTTCTATAAAAATTTTACCGCTTTTTATTTTCAATTTATCGCAGGGTTTATTCAAGAAAAATTTAATTATAAGTTTTCTATCTTTTTCCTCATCCTTAATTTCTCTTATATTTTTTAAAAATTCTTCAAATTTTTTTAAGCTTTCCTTTTTTTTCTTGTGTTCAAAGAAAATAAAAAGTTCAACTAAAAGAGTTATGGTTAAAATAATTAAAGATAAAAAAATTAATAGGGGATTTTTTTTGAAATTTACAAAAATTATATACCCTGTAAATAATGTTACAAATATTGAGGGTAATATAAGTGGTAAAAGGTAAATTTCTTTAAGGGATGCGGGTTTAATGTAATTTATCTTCCATTCCATAATTATTCCTTTATTTTAACTTTTGCTCCTAAATTTTTTAATTTTTTATCAATTTTCTCATATCCCCTTTTTATATTTTCTATTCCAAAAACCTGAGATTTACCTTCTGCTACAAGAGCAGCAAGTATAAGGGCTGCTCCTGCTCTTATATCAGGCGCAAAAAGCGGAGCCCCTTTTAATATGGTTTTCCCTTCAATTTTTGCATAACCATGACCAACCTCAATCTTAGCTCCCATTTTTATAAGTTCACCCACATAACCAAATCTTTCAGGATAAATTCTCTCTTTAATAGTACTTTTTCCCGTTGCCTGGGTTAAAAGGGCAACAATTTGAGGTTGTAAATCTGTTGGATAACCAGGATAGGGTGATGTTATTACATTACAGGGTTTTAAATCCTTTTCCCTTTTTAAATATAGAAAATCACCCTTATCTTCAACATAAACTCCAATCTTTCTTAAAACCCTTATAACACTTTCAAGATATTTATAAGGATTTGGCTTTAAAATAATTTCACCACCTGTTGCTGAAACAAACATGATGTAAGTTCCAGCTTCAATTCTATCTGGAATGTTTTCAAAATTTAAAGGTGGTTTTAAATTACTTTTACCCTTTATAATAGCCCTTCTCCCATCAACTTCAATTTTTACACCTGAGTTTTTTAAAAATTCAAAAAGATGAATAACTTCAGGTTCAAGAGAGATGTTTTCAAGGATTACCTCTTCTTCAATTCTTGAAGATGTCATTGCAATATGGAGGGTTGCCCCAACACTTACCCTTGGAAATTTTATTTTTGCTCCTTTCATTTTATTAGCCCTTGCAATTATAAATCCTCCCTCTATCTCAATTTCTGCTCCCATTTTTTTTAAAGATTCTAAATGGAAATTTATAGGTCTTGGTCCAAAGGAACAGCCCCCAGGAATTCCCACCTTTGCTCTACCCTCTCTTGCAAGAAGCGGACCTAAAACATAAATTGAAGCCCTCATTTTCTGAATAAAAGAAAGGGGTGCTGATACATCCTTTATTCCCTTATTTTCAATTTCAAGGCATTTATTTTTTTTATCAATATTTATCTCAAGTCCAAGATGTGATAGAAGGGAAATCATTGTTTTAACATCATCTACAAAGGGGATATTACTAAACTTTGTCTTACCATCCATAACAAGCATTGAAGCAAAAAGAGGCAGGGCTGAATTTTTTGCACCCTGGATTTCTACCTTCCCGGTTAAAGGATAACCCCCCTCTATTAAAAGATACTTTTTATTCAAAGTAAACAAAAGTATTTTTATAAATTCTATTACCCTGTTTTAAAACAACAATATAAAGTCCCCTTTTAAGTCCGATATTGTTTTGAGTTAATTTAACAAGTTTTGGAAAATTTACAACCTGATTTTCAAAGAATATATGTGTTAAAAATCCTGCTGAATCGTATAAATAAAGGGAGGAAGGCTCTTTTGAAGGGGAAATCCATATTTCAATTTCATCATCCTTTCCGTCATTGTTTGGGGTAAACCTTCTTCCACTTAGAATTAATTTATTCTGACCCATTTCAATCTTATAAGGACCTCTTCCAGGTGTTGAACCTTTTGGGTCCTGTGAGGAACCCCAGTTCTCCTTTAACCAGGAAGTTCCAAAAGAATACCTTTCAAGGGATATTCCATAGCTCCCTCCCCAGGAAGGAGAATATTTTACTGAATCAACTCTCTGTTTTAAATCATTTGTGATAAAGACGATATCGCCGTCATTATTCAGAGATGGAAAATTTTTTAATTGAAAAGTAAAGGGTATTTTACCAAAATTATTATAAAAATTTAATGTATCAGATGTGAATATGGCATAAGTATCACCAGGAATTTTAATATTATTTATAAGGCATAAATTATCCGTTTCATCCTTTAATATAAAATTTTGTATATAGAGTGTATCCCTTGAATTATTTTTTATTTCAATCCATTCCGGGGACCCGTTATAAAAGATTTCTGTTATGTAAATAAGTTGTGTATCAATTATTATTTTAAAATTTGAACTATTATTTAATGTATCCTTTTCCCCCTGTAAGGGGTTGATTTTTAAATTTAAATCAAAAATTCCCTTTGAAGTTTCTTTTGTTTGTAAAAAGTGTAAAACTGAATCACCTGCTTCAATATTTGTATCCAGTGTAAAGTTTAGACTCTGTGAAATTTTAATATAACCTCTTACATTTCCTGAATATGTAAGTGTTCCAGAATTTTTTATTAAAAAATAAATTGAAAAATTTTCATTTGCTTTTATAAAAGAAGGCTTAACATATGCCCTTTTAAAATTTAAGTCAAATCCAGGGGAAACTGAGTTATATCTTCCCGGAGTAGATTTTGTAGGGTCAGTTGATTTTTCCCAGTTTGAAAGAGAATCAGGTCCTTCTAAGATGATTCTTTCAATTGAAATTCCATCATGAGAACTTGTAAATGGGACACCGTTTATTCCAAAGGTAGATATATAATTGGAAGAGTTTGAGAGTTTAAAAATTGCAATTGGGTCAGTGAGAGAAAGTCCATAGGTTTTGTCTCCCAAACTTCTATCCCTTATTGTAAATATGTAGGTCCCGGGGTCAATTCTATAGGGTTGTGGATTATCTGTGTTTAAGGTATCCGTGTAATCAGGGTCAAGGATGATGCCAAAATGTAGGGGAGGTAATTTTGTTTTACCGAAAATAACCCCTGGGTGAAATTTTAAAATTAAAGAATCAGTCCATGCGAAATTGAATCAATTGAATCAATGGGTTCGTCAAAATCTGTGAATCCATAAAGAGATAGGTCAAGGGTATCAGGTCCAGGGTTATAAATTTCAATCCATTCATTTCTTTTTCCGCTTTCACTTTCTGTCCCGGGTGCGTCATTTAAAACCTCAGATAATATAGGTTGAAGGAAAATTAAAAGGAAAATCATATTTTAATTATAATGGATTTGTAAAATTTTTTTCCTTATTATTTAATGATGAAAAAGAAAATTTTATTAGTGGCTTTAATTGTTTTTTTATTTTTATTAATTTACTTATTATCTCTTCTGTCAGTAAAAAGGCAAAAGGCTGTTTCTGTGAAGGGTGGGGTAGGAATACTTGAAATTAAGGATGTTCTTATAGATTCAAAAAATTACAGGAAAAATCTTGATTATCTTAAAAAGAGAAAGGATGTTAAGGCTTTGCTTTTATATATAAATTCTCCTGGTGGTGGTGTTGTTGCTTCTCAGGAGATATATTATTCTATATTGAAATTTAAGGAGGAAAAGAAGATTCCTGTTTTAGCTTATATTTCCTCGGTTGGGGCATCAGGTGGTTATTATGTGGCGATTTCAGCTGATAAGATAATGGCAGCACCAGGAGCAATAACAGGCTCAATTGGTGTTATAGCAGAATTTCCTTCTTTTTATGAACTTTTAGAGAAAATCGGGATAAAGTTTAGAGTTTTTAAAAAGGGAAAATTTAAGGATGTTGGTTCACCTTTCAGGGATATTTCAGAAGAAGAAAAAAAATATCTTGAGGATTTACTTCAGGATGTATACAGGCAGTTTTTTAAGGAGGTTTCTTTGCGGAGGAATCTTGATACCCTTAATTTGAAGGATTGGGCTGAGGGTAAGATATTTACAGGGAATCGGGCTAAAAAGTTAGGTCTTGTTGATACACTTGGAACTTATGAAGATGCTTTACTTTTAGCAGGAAAACTTGCAGGTATAAAGGAAAAACCAAATGAAATAAGACCTCCTGAAAGAAGAAAAGGTCTTTTATATACGGTGTTTGAAGAGTTAATTAATTTAAGTTTTTTTAAATTGAAATACATAATGGTTTTTTGAGAATAAAAGAAAAAATTGAAAGATTTTATGGGTTTTTTTATTATAGATGGAAGAAAAACTTAAGGAAACAACTATCATTTTTATTAGTATTATTAAATGGACTATCTTAGCAACACTTGTTGGAATAGTTGTTGGATTTTCAACAACTTTATTTTTAAAAACGCTTAATTTAAGTGTATTTTTAACTAATCATTATCCCTATTACTATCTATTTTTACCTTTTGCCCTTATCCTTGTAAATATAGTTATTCAATACTTAGCACCTGATAAAGAAAGTATTGGGACAGAAAGGGTTATAAAAAAAATTCACGAACAATCTGGGAAGATAAAACCTTTATCTATCCCATTAAATTTTATTTTGCCAATAATAACAATAGCATTTGGTGGGTCAGCAGGAAAAGAAGCACCCTGTTGTGATATAGGTGCAGGGCTCTCATCCCTTCTTTCTGATATATTCAAATTTGATGATGCTGACCGAAAAAAGTTAGTAATCTGTGGTATAAGTGCTGGTTTTTCTTCTGTATTTGGCACACCTATCGCTGGTGCTATTTTTGGAGTTGAAGTTCTTTTTATAGGAAGTATTTTGTATGATGTTCTTTTACCTTCGTTCATTTCAGGAATTATAAGTTATCATATCTCATCCTTATTTGGAATTACATATTTTTACCATCCTCTTAGATTTGTCCCTGTTTTCAGTGAAGGTTTAGTTATCAAAACGATTTTAGCAGGAATTTTCTTTGGTTTAGTTTCCATTCTTACAATTGAGGCGATGGGATTATTTAAAAATCTATCTTCAAAAATAAAGTTATGGAGCCCATTAAAAGGGTTAATTGGAGGTTCTGTCCTTGTTATTTTAAGCTTTATATTTTCAAAACAATTTCTTGGGCTGGGTTTAGAGACGATAAAATTAGCTCTTGAAGGAGTGACTTTTCCTTGGTACTTTTTCATTCTGAAGATTATTTTTACCTCTATAACCCTTAATCTCGGTGGTAGCGGTGGGGTAATAACCCCTATATTTTTTATAGGAGCAACCTCTGGAACAGTATTTTCAAACTTATTGGGGATGGATAAGGCAACGACTTCTGCAATTGGGCTTGTTAGCGTTTTGGCGGGCGCAACAAATACACCTATTGCGTCAAGTATAATGGCAATTGAGCTTTTTGGACCGAGTATTGCTCCCTATGCTACCTTATCCTGTATTATCAGTTTTTTAATAACAGGTCATAAAAGTATCTATCCCTCTCAGGTTCTTGCTATTAGGAAATCTTCATCTATAAAAGTTGAAATAGGCAAAGAAATTAGTGAAGTGAACCCTGAGATACGGATAAGAAAGAAGAGTTTTACAAACATGATTTTAAAAGCAGGCAGGAAAATTAAAGGAAAGATTATTAAAAGAAAAAGATAAAAGCATATTTTTTCAAAAGACAAAATTTTTATTATTCCATAACATAAATAGAAAGCTTGGTTATGCTCAAAAGGGAAATCATCGCCCTGAGATAAAACTTGATGATATAAATAAGAGTGCTTATTTTATAAAAGTTAGAATGGGAGAAGAAACTGAAACTGTAAAAGTTTTAAATATTGAATGAATAAGGGTGGATGAAGTTTTCTTCTTGATTTCATATTTGTATTGTGTGGGAAGAAAAAAAGAGAGGGAATTTCTGGCTCTATTTATGAGATAAATTTGGTGAGGTATTGGTTATATAGTTATAGGTTTTTTTGTATTTTTACTTTAATTCCTTTATAATATTTATTATGAAGACACTTGAGGAGATAATAGAGAGATTGCCGGAGGATATAAGGCTTCCTATATATGAGGCGTTTCAGGTTTTCCAGAAGGATGTAATTTATAAGGAACTTGAGGAAATAAAAAAGGAAATTCAAAA
>CBFGJR010000237.1:0-7803 GCA_965649145.1 Caldifarciminota bacterium
TGGAATTGCCGAAATGGCTCATCTCGGTGAAAATATAAGAAAAATAACAGATTCCCTTGATGCTGCTGGAAACACCACTGCTGCAATAGGTAAGGGATTTGCAATAGGTTCTGCAGCCCTTACAGCTCTTGCATTATTTGCAGCTTATTCACAAACAGTAAAATCAATAACAGGGGAATCTTTAAATTTAGATATTCTTGATGAAAAGGTTGTTGCAGGTCTTTTTATTGGTGGTGTGATTCCATTTTTCTTCTCAGCTTCTGCCATAAAGGCTGTGGGAAGAACTGCAGGTCTTGTTGTTGAAGAAGTTAGAAGACAGTTTAGAGAAATACCAGGTTTAATGGAGGGAAAAGCAAAACCTGAATACGCAAGATGTGTTGATATAACCACACAGGGAGCATTAAAAAGTATGATAGTTCCCGGTCTTGTTGCCTTTATAACTCCTCTAATTTTGGGAATTTTCCTTGGTAAGGAAGCTCTTGGTGGACTTTTAGCAGGTTCCCTTGTAACAGGTGTTCCTCTTGCACTTTTTATGGCAAATGCAGGAGGTGCCTGGGATAATTCAAAAAAATACATAGAGGCAGGGAATTTTGGTGGAAAAGGCTCAAAGGCTCATAAAGCATCTGTTGAAGGTGATACAGTAGGAGACCCATTTAAGGATACAGCAGGTCCTTCTTTAAACATCCTTTTAAAACTTATGGCAATTGTATCCCTTGTTTTTGCTCCACTTATAATTACCCTGAATGAGAAAATCGGAATTTTGAAGTGAAAAAAAAGGACCTTTTAAGTCTTAAAGACCTTGATAAAAAAGAGATTGAAACAATTTTAGACTTAGGAGAAAAATTCCTTGAGATTTTAAAAAGACCCATACCCAAGGTTCCGACATTAAGGGGAAAAACAATAGTAAATTTATTTTTTGAACCTTCTACGAGAACAAGGCTTTCCTTTGAAATAGCAGCAAAGAGACTATCCGCTGATGTAATAAACTTTTCAGCCAGTACTTCTGCCCTTTTAAAAGGTGAATCTACTCTTGATACCTTAAAAAATATTCTTGCTATGAAAGTTGATATGTTTATTGTTAGACACTCTTCAAGTGGTGCACCCTCTTTTCTTGCAAAAAATACAAATGCATGTGTTATCAATGCAGGTGACGGAACCCACGAACACCCAACACAGGGGCTTCTTGATATTTTTACAATGAGAAAGCATAAAGGTGATTTAAAAGGTAAAAAAGTTCTTATAATAGGTGATATACTCCATTCAAGGGTGGCAAGGTCAAATATCTTTGGTCTTTTAAAACTCGGAGCAGAAATTTTTCTTGCAGGACCAAAACCACTTGTTCCAGATGAATTTGAAAATTTGGGAGCAAAAATTATAAAAAATATTGATAAGCATTTGGGAGAAATGGATGTGATAATGGGATTGAGAGTTCAGAAGGAAAGAGGTGGAGCAAATTACCTGCCTTCCTTTGAGGACTATAGGAGGTCTTACGGGATAACAAGTGAAAGATTAAAACTCTTAAAGGAAGATTCTATAATAATGCACCCTGGTCCTGTAAACTGGGGAGTTGAAATGGATTACGAGGTTCTCTTGGATAAAAGATGTGTAATACTGGAACAGGTAACAAATGGTGTTGCGGTTAGAATGGCAGTTCTTTTTTATTTACTTGGACACGGGGAACTGGAAGAAAAGTAGAGTTTGTTATATTTTAATATTCCGCCTCTAAAGGCATAGGCTTTTATACCTCTTCTTCTCATTCTCAGAGCAACTTCCTGTGAAAATAAACCATGATTACAAAATAAAACATAAACTTTTTCCTTTTTAAATTTATAGTTATCTATCTTATTTAAGGGGATACTTAAATCTGACTCAAAAGGAATCCCAATTTTCCCTGAATCATCCCTTATATCAACCTTTATAGAACCCTCTAAAACTCTGTCTATTTCAATATCTTCTTCTTCTATGTTAAATGGAGCCTTCAAAGTTATCATACTTTTTACTACCACATCTATTAATTTAGGTTCAAGAAGAAGTTCTAAATCTTTTACTTTTTGAAGTTCAGGTTTTGTAACAGGTTTATCAGGAACAATAGCACAGTATTCCTTTACTTTTTCAGAAATTTCATAAGTTCCGATTTTCCTTGAAATATCTATAATTTCCTCCTTATCAAAACCTATAAGGGGTCTTATACACATAACATCTTTTAAAATACTATCAATCACATAAAGGGACTCAAGAGTCTGTGAGGAAACCTGTCCCAGTGATTCTCCTGTCACTATCGCTTTAATCCCTTTATCCTTTGCCACCTTTTCAGCAATTTCAAACATTTTTCTTTTCAAAACTATTCCCCAGTAGGAAGAAGGAATAACTTCCCTTATATTCTCCACAACAGGCCTTAAATCACATATATATAGGTAAGGATTTATTCCAAATAGAAAATTTTTCCAGAAATAATTTATTAGTTTTGTAACTTCTTTCAAATGAGAAAAACCTCCAAGATTAAAGAATAAAAAAGATAAATCAGCACCCCTTTTTGCCATCAAATAAGCTGCCACAATGGAATCAAATCCACCTGAAACAAGACACAGGACTTTTCCCTGAGTACCAAGGGGTAAACCACCTGCTCCCTCGATTTCCCTTTCAATAATAAAAGCATCATTATTTTCAATTTCTAATTTTACCCATATATCAGGACTTGTAAGATTTACTTTTGCCCCCTTTTCAACAAGTTCCCTTCCTATTTCTCTTTCAGCTTCAAGGGAATTAAAATTATGAGACCCCTTTCTTTTAACCCTTACTCCAAATGTTTTATTTTTAATTTTTTTACCAAAAATCTTCTTAACCTTTTTTTTCAGATCTTTTAGATCCTTAAATCTTATTTTTTTTGCTAAAATAATTTTTCTTATACCGGAAATTCTTTCAAAAAAGTTCCTGTATAAATCAGCTTCTATAACTATTTTATCTCTTTTTAAAAAAATTTCACCTTTAAAAATTTCTCTTTCAAAGGCATCCTCTATATTTTTCTTCAAAATATCAACAAACCTTTTTCTTACCCTTTCAGTTTTAGTAAAAAGTTCGGAAAATTTCAAGATAATAATCATTAAATATGAAATTCCACTATATCTTTATCTTTCAAAATATAACTCCGTTCAACTCTCTGACCAGGAAATTTTGAAGAACCCCAAACCCTTGCATATTTTAAATTCCTGGCAAAATCTTTATGTAACTCCTCCGCCGCATCCATTACTGAACTCCCCTCCTCAAGTATCATAGGCTCTTTCATATCAGGTTCTTTTCCTGGTTCCTTTGTGTAAATTCTTATTATTTTTAATGACTTAAAAATCTCCTTTTTTAAATCCTCTACTCCAAAACCTGTTAAAGAAGAAAAGGGTAAAATTTTTTCATTGGGAAAACTTTCTTTCAAAATTTTAAACCTTTCCTCCGCCCCTTCTGCATCAATCTTATTAACAACAAAAAAACCTCTTTTCTTAATAATTCCTTCAAAGGAGTATTCGTCTTTTTCTGAAAATTCAATTTTTATCTCATTTAAAATTTCTTTTAATTCTAAAAAATCATCAACAAGGTCATCCTGTGAGCCATCAATGACACCTATAATTGAATCGGCATTTCGTATAATCTCTCTCTGCCACCACTGATACTTTGAAAGTAAAAAGGGGGGTAAATCCACAATCTGGATCTGGATATCCTCATAGGGTATCATTCCAACTACCGGTAAAAGTGTTGTAAAAGGATAAGGGGCTATTTCTGGATTCGCATTTGTTAAAAATTTAAGAATTGAGGATTTACCTGAATTCGGTTTTCCAAACAAAACAACCTGACCTGCTCCTTCTTTTTCAGGAAAAAGAAAGGAAGGTGCACCTCTTTTCCTCCTCTGTTTTTCTTCTTCTATTTCTTTCTTAATCTGGGATATTCTTCTTTTGATATCAGCCTGAAGTTTATCTGTTCCTTTGTGTTTTGGTAGAGTTGCCCACATTTCTTTCAAGGCTAAAAGTTTTTCCTCAAGGGTCCTTGCTTCCCTGTATTTTTTTTCAGCAGCAAGGTACTCAGGAGTTAAATTTGCTGGCATTTAATAATTTAAAGGAAAAAAATTATTAATTTCAAGATTTGAAATAGGGGAAAATTAAATCTATAATAAATAATTTTATGATAAAGATAAATAAAAAGAATATTGCTCCTTTCCCTTCAAAACCAAGGGACTCCTGTAATTTGATGGTTTTAAACTTAAAAGAGAGAAAAATTATTCACTCAAAGTTTTATAATCTTCATAAATTTTTAAAAAAGGGGGATCTCATTATAGTTAACAATACTAAGGTAATACCTGCCAAAATTCTTGGCAAAAAGGAGACAGGTGGTAAGGTGGAAGCACTTTTTGTCAGAAAAATTGATGAAAAAAAATTTTATTCTCTTTTAAAAGGGAAAAATGTTAAAAATTTCTATATGGGGGAATTCAGATTAAATGTTCTGGAGAAAAACAAATTTTATATTATTGAAATAGAAAGAGGAAATATTGATAAACTTTTAAAAAAATACGGCAAAATGCCTCTTCCACCATATATTAAAAGAGAACCTATAAAAAAAGATGAATTTTACTACAACTCAATATTTGCAAAAAAAGAAGGCTCAATTGCCGCTCCTACTGCCTCCTTGCATTTTACACACAGACTCTTAAAAAAATTAAAAAAAGAAGGAATTGAAATAAAAGAAATTACACTCCATGTAGGACCTTTTACATTTCTCAATAATATAGAAGATAAAGAAATTATCAAAGAATTTTACGAAATTCCCGATGAAACTTTAATAGAAATAGAAAAAACTAAAAAAAATGGGGGTAAGATCATCTCAGTGGGAACAACTGTAACAAGAGCCCTTGAAACATGGGGACTAACAGGGGAGAAAAGAGGATATACTGATTTAATAATAAAACCCGGTTTTGAATTTAAAGTCGCTGACATTCTACTTACAAACTTTCATCTTGAAAATCTTTCTCCCATACTTTTAACCCTCGCTTTTGTTAAAGATGAAAATTTTTTAAAGGAAAGTTATAAAGAGGCTCTTAAAAGAGATTACAGATTTTATAGTTACGGTGATGCAATGCTTATAATACCTTAACTATCCTGCCTTCTTTACCTTATAAATTTCCCTCCAGAGGATTAAAAAAATTATAAAATAAGAAGCTGATGCCAGAAGTATAAAAAAAAGGGATAAAAATACAAGATATTCTTTTAAGGGAAAATTAAGTAAATAAAAAATAAAAACTAAAGAGAGAAAAAAGCCAGACAGTTTACCTATAATATTTGAACCAATAACTTTCCCTTTTTTCCACAATAAATAACCAAAAAATAAACTTACAAAATCCCTTAGAAAAAGTATGATAACAAAAAATAAAGGCAAACCTTTAAAAAAATAAAGAGAAATAGAAACTGAATTAAAAAAAATCTTATCAATCACATGGTCAAGAATCTTACCCAGTTCAGTATCCTCTTTTTTCTTTCTTGCTATATAACCATCCAAAATATCTGTAATAACAGCAAGAGAAAGCAAAAAAAGAACTATATTTACTTTATTTTCTTTGATAAAATATATAACAAAAAAAAGAATCGGGAGTCTCATTAAAGAAAGAATATTTTGTATTTTAAAAAAATCACTCATTTTATTCCTTCACTCAACAATTTTTCAGCAGCATTTAAAGAAGTTTCATCAATTTCCTTACCTGCAATCATCCTCGCAATCTCCTTTTTTCTTTCCTCTATACTTTTAAGTTCTTTTACCTTAATTTCTACTTTTCCATTTTTGATATCCTTGTAAACATGAAAATGGTAATCAGAAAAAGATGCAATCTGTGGCAGGTGTGTAATACAGAAAACCTGTTTTCCCCTTGCCAAGATTTTTAAATTTTTACCAACAATTCTTGCAACTTCACCTCCTATACCTGCATCAACCTCATCAAAAAGAAGAATTTTTTTACTGTCCCTTTCAGAAATCAAAGTTTTTATAGCAAGCATAATTCTTGAAAGTTCACCACCTGATATAACCTTTGATAAGGAAAAAGGATTTCTATCCTTTGAAGTGGAAATTAAAAATTCAACCTCATCCTTTCCCCTTTCATACAAATCTTTTTCAGAAAATTTTACCTCAAATTTTACATAGGGGAAACCAAGATCTAAAAGCATTTTTTCAACCTCCTTTTCAAATTCCTTAGCCTTCTTTTTTCTTTCCTTAGATAATATGTTAGCCTTTTCTTCAAGAGTTTTTTTAAGTTCCTTTAGATTTTTTTCCATTTCTTTTACTTTATTTTTTAAAATTTCAAAATTTTCAAGTTCTTCTTTCCATTTCCTATATAAAAGTAAAAGACCTTCCTCATCTTGCCTGTGCTTTCTTTTTAAATCTTCAATTTTCTGGAGCAAATTCTCAAGTTCAATAAGTTTTTTCTCCTCTTCTTCCTCTTCAAATCTTATATTTACAAATTCATTTATAGATTCATTCAGAAGATTATCGGCTTCCTTTAAAAGTTCAAACCCCCTTTTTCCTGTTTCCTTAAACAGATTTTCATTTTTTAATATTCTTCCAATCCTCTTTATAACTGATTCTTCCCCTTCAGAAAGTTCATAGAGAATTTCATTTATTTTTTCATTAAGCTCTTTTCTCTCATTTAAAGCCCTGTATTCACCAAAAATTTCCTTTACATTAATATTTCCAATATCTATCTCCTCCATTTCTTTAATTGAATGTTCCATAAAATCCTTCATTTTCAATATTCTTTCAAGGTCTCTTTGAAGTTCTTCATATTCCCTTAAACTTTTTTTATAGGAATTAAAAAGTTTTTCAAATCCTTCACTTTCCTGTGCTAAAAGGGAGTATCTGTCAATTATATCAAGGTAATTTCTTTTATTAAGGAAGTATAACTGGGTACCCTGACCATGAATCTCAATTACTCTGTCAAATATCTCTTTCAATATAGAGAGGGAAACAGGAACTCCGTTAACCCTTATTCTGGAAATTTTTTCTGCTGGATAAAGAATTCTTATGACAGATATTTCCTCTTCAACGGGAATTTCATATTTTTCAAAAATTTCTCTATCTGGCTCAAATTTAAAGATTCCCTCAACATAAACTTCCTTCAAGCCCTCAAATATGCTCCAGTCGACCCTTTCTCCTTTTAAAAGAAGGAGGGATTCAAGAATCATTGATTTTCCAGCACCTGTTTCACCTGTAAAACATATAAATCCCTCCTTAAAGGAAAGCTCTATTTCCTTTATTAATATGTAATTCTTAAGATGAAGGTATAATAGCATATTAAAAATTAAATTTTTCCTTTAACCTCTTATATATACTTTTCCCCTTATCTTTAAAACTTAAAAACTTTATTTTAATATCACCGCTTGAGATTAAAATTTTTTTGTTAAGGGGTAATTCAAACTCCATCTGACCATCAACCCATAATTTAGGGATGTTAGTTTTTCCTTTTGGAATAATATAAACTTTCTTTCCAGAGGGAACAACAATAGGTCTTGCATTCGCATTAAAAGGAGCAATAATATTTATACAGAAACCCTTTAAATCATAGTAAAGAATTGGACCATTCAGAGCAAGATTATAGGCGGTTGAACCTGTTGGGGTGCAGATTAAAACTCCATCAGCAGAATAAAAGAACTTAACATTTTCAACTAAAAGGTCAAATTCCATAATTCTTCCAGATGGCTCATTTCTGATTAAAAGGTCATTAAGGGCAAAACATTTCCTTTTATCCCATTCTATAAAAATTGTTTCCCTTTCAAGAATAGA
>CBFGJR010000238.1:0-7795 GCA_965649145.1 Caldifarciminota bacterium
TACAGAAAATGTTGCAATTGGTTCAGAGGCTTCTTTAGCGGCTTTTACATGCAAATAGAGGGGGAAGAATCTAAAACTCGATTCGTCTGGGGTTATGGAGACCTATTTATAAAATTATCTCTACCCTCTGATATGTTTATTTTAAGTTTAAAAGGTGGTTATAATTATCCATTTTTCTTTAAAGGAGGAGTTTTATTGGGAATTTATAATCCTGAATTATTGACACTTTCTTATACATATAGATATCCAAATACAAACACTTTTACAATAAATTGGAATTTTACTAAAAATGCTACAATTTCAACCGGATATTCAAAATACTATGAGGGACCAAATGATTTTTATGAGGGTTTCTTTTTTGGAGTAGGATTCAGGAAATAAAAAAAATTTGGGAGTAATTTTTATTCTTTCAATCCCTTCTTTTTCCATAGAAAATAAATGGCAGGATAAACAATAAGTTCCATCAAGAAGGAGGTAAAAATTCCGCCTACCATAGGGGCGGCAATTCTCTTTGTAACATCTGCTCCAATTTCATGAGTCTGGGACCACATAATTGGTAAAAGTCCGATGAATGTTGTGAGAACCGTCATTAATTTTGGTCTTATTCTTTTAACAGCACCATAATGAATTGCCTCCTTTAAATCTAAAATATTTTTTAGTTTATTAAGTTTCTTTGCTTCTTCATATGCTAAGTCAAGGTATAAAAGCATAAAAACACCTGTTTCAGCATCAACACCTAAAAGTGCTATTATTCCAGCCCATACTCCTATACTCAGGTTGTATCCTAAAAGATATAAAATCCAAACTGCACCGATAAGGGAAAAAGGGACCGCAAGAAGAACTATAAAGGTTTTTGTATAAGAGCCTGTATTTATATATAAAAGAAGGAAAATTATAAAAAGGGTTAAAGGGACTATAAGAGCCATTCTCTTTTTTATTCTTTCCATATACTCATACTGGCCACTGAAAAGGAGTGTATACCCTGCTGGAAGTTCTAATTTTTCTCTTAATAATTTTTTTGCCTCATTAACATATGAACCAAGGTCCCTTCCTGCAACATCTATGTAAACATAACCTGCTAACCTTCCGTTCTCATCCCTTATCATACTTGGACCAAGGATAATATTTATTTCTGCAATTTGTGTAAGGGGAATCTGAAATCCATAGGGAGTAGAAATATAAACCCTCTTTATTTTCTCAATGTCCTGTCTTAAGTCAAAAGGATATCTTACATTAACTGGAAACCTTTCCCTCTTTGCTATTATCTGTGTTATATTTTCACCTCCTATTGCAGACATAAGGGTCATCTGAACATCCTCAATCTTTAAACCGTACCTTGCTATTTCTTCCCTTTTTAAAACTATATCCAGAAAGTATCCACCTGAAACCCTTTCAGCAAAAATGCTTCTTGTCCCCTTTAAATTTATTAAGATTCTTTCAATTTCTTTACCAATTTCCTCTATCTTTTTTAAATCATCACCATAAATCTTTATACCCACTGGTGTTCTTACTCCTGTTGTGAGCATGTCTATTCTTCCCTTTATTGGCATTGTCCAGGCATTTACCTGTCCCGGAATTCTTAAAGCCTTATCCATCTCATCAATAAGTTCTTCCCATGAAATTCTATCAGACCATATAATTCTGAAAGGAGGTTTTAAAAATTCAGGTAAAATGTTTGAATACCACCTTTTTTTCTCCCTCCATTTGTTCTGTGGTTTCAATAAAACTGTTGTTTCCATCATAGAAAGTGGAGCAGGGTCAGTGGAAGTTAACGCCCTTCCTGCTTTACCAAATACCCTTTCAACTTCCGGGAAGGTTCTTAATATTTTGTCCTGAATCTGTAAAAGTTTTGCTGCCTCTGTTATGGAAATTCCCGGGGGGGTTGTTGGCATATATAAAATAGAGCCTTCATTTAAAGGCGGCATAAATTCACTTCCAAGGGATAAAAAAAGGGGAATTGTTATTAAAAATAATGAAACAGAAGATAAAATAATAATTTTCGGTCTTTTTAAAACAAAATTTAAAACTGGTTCATATATTTTGAATAAAAATCTTGAAACTGGATGTTTTTCTTCGCTTCTTATTTCACCGACAAATAGAGAATTTATTAATTTATTTGTCCATAAGGGTTTAAAATTAAATTTTTCAAGCCTTATTAAAAGAGTAATAAGGGCAGGGGAAAGGGTTATAGCAAGAATTGCTGAGAAAAACATGGCAAAATTTTTAGTAAAGGCAAGGGGTTTAAAGAGTCTTCCTTCAAAAGCCTCAAGGGCAAAAATAGGGGTAAAAGAGACTGCTATAACAAGTAAGGTGAAAAAGGAAGGTCTTCCCACTTCTTTTATGGCACTTATCATAACTTCCCTGTAATTTGCTATTTCTCCTTTTTCTTTTAAAATGGAAAGTTTTTTATGAACATTTTCAACCACTGCTATTGCTGCATCTACCATTGCTCCTATTGCAATTGCAATTCCGCCAAGACTCATAATATTACTTGTCATTCTCATGTAATACATGGGAATAAAGGAAATAATAACAGCAATTGGTAATGTTAATACAGGAATTAATGAGGATGAAAAATGAAATAAAAATATAATTATTACAAGACTTACAACGAGCATTTCCTCAAATAGTTTTCTTTTTAATGTTTCTACACTTTTGATTATCAAATCTGACCTATCATATGTTATTACAAGTTCTACACCATCTGGTAATTTTATCTCTTTTAATTTTTCCTTTACTCTTTTTATAACATTCAAGGCATTTTCCTTGTATCTCATCACAACTATTCCACCAACCACTTCACCTATTCCATCAAGTTCTACAATTCCCCTTCTTATATCAGGACCAGGTTTCACTTCGGCAACATCCTTTACTCTAACAGGGACACCATCTTCTCTAACTTTTAATACTATATTTTCTATATCCTTAATATCTTTGATATAACCTCTTACAGTGACCATATACTCTATGCCTGAAAATTCTATTAGTCTTGCCCCTATCTCCTGATTTGAACTATTTACAGCTTTTGATATTTCATCAATTGAAATACCAAGGGAAGTAATTTTTACAGGGTCAACTATGATCTGATATTGTCTTACAAAACCACCAACAGATGCAACTTCTGCAACACCTTTAACTGATTGTAAGGCATACTTTAAATGGAAATCCTGAAAGGTTCTTAATTCATCAAGAGAATTCCTGCCACTTTTATCAATAAGGGCGTATTCAAATACCCATCCAAGACCTGTGGCATCAGGACCTATTTCCACTTTAACATCCGAAGGTAAACTGGGAATTATTTTTGAAAGATATTCAAGGACTCTTGAACGAGCCCAGTAAATATCTGTTCCGTCTTCAAAAATTACATAAATGAAGGAAAACCCGTAATCAGAAAAAGCTCTTATGTCCTTAACCTTTGGTGCACCTAAAAGGGCTGTTACAATTGGATATGATACTTGGTCTTCAACTATCTGTGGGGGTCTATCCCATCTTACAAAAACTATAACCTGGGTATCTGATAGGTCAGGTAAAGCGTCAAGAGGAATATTTCTTATTGCCCATATCCCCCATAAAATTGAAAAAAATACTCCGAGAAATACAAAGAATTTATTTTTTGCAGAGTATTCAATTATTTTTTCAATCATATTTTCAGTGTCCTTTATGAGTTTCTTTTTGAGTAGTTCCCATCTGTAAAAGAGCAGCTCTTAAACTTGATTCGGAATCAATCAAAAAATTACCTGAGGTAACTACAGCTTCACCCTCTTTAACACCTTCAATAACCTCATAAAAATCCTCACCAGGTATTCCCAGTTTAACTTCCCTTGGTTCAAATGTGCCTTCCCCTTTATCAACAAAAACAATATTCTTTTCTCCTGTATATAAAACAGCACTTTTGGGAATTACAAGTTTTTTCCCGTAATTAACTTTTATTTCAATATTAACATACATATCTGGTTTTAACTTGAAATCTGAATTTAAAATATCAATTCTTATTTTGACTGTTCTCGTTTCCGGATTAAGATAAGGATAGATATAACTTACCTTTCCTTTAAAAGTTTTTCCTGGAAGATAAGAGAAGGTAATGAGGGCTTCATCACCCTTTTTTATCAGATTTACCTCGTATTCATAAATTTCACCTAAAACCCAAACTTCTCTTAAATCTGCAATTCTATAAATGCTCATTCCGGGTTTTACTTCCATTCCCTCAAAGATTTCTTTTTCTATTATGAAACCCTCATAGGGAGAATAAAAGGGAATAGTTTTTTTTTCTTCTTTATCCTTTAATATTTCTTCAATCTGGAAATCTCTTATACCCCAGATTAGAAGTTTCTGTTTCACATTTTTTAAAAGAAAAGTGTCATTTTTTTCATAGGCAAGTTTTAATTCCTTTATACTCTGATAAATATCAGGTGAATAAATTTCAAAGAGTTTATCATTTTTTTTTACATACATACCTTCGTAGTTAGCATATAGTTTTTCTATCCATCCACCAAATTTTAAGTTAATTTCGTATATATTACTTTCCTTATAATCAACCTTTCCATAAGTTCTAATAACTTTTTCAATATTTTTTCTTCTAACAGTATCTTTTTTAACACCTATTAGAAGTTGTTTTTCTGGTGAAATTTCAACTGCTATAAGTCCTGTTTCTGTTTTAATTTCTTTCTCCTCCATCTTAATCTCTTTGTGTTCTTCATGTCCCTTATGTTCCATTCCTTCTTCATAGGGTTTCCATTTGCCATCCTTATAAATCATTTTTCTTTCAACAAGTGTCATTCCGCATATAGGACAATCTCCCTTCTGCTCCTTTGTTATCTGAGGATGCATCGGACACTGGTAAAATGTTCTTACTTCACCTTCCTTTGGAGGTTTTTGAGAGGTTCTGCATGATGATATGTAAAGGAATATTGTAAATAGACTTAAAAATAAAAAAATTTTTTTCATAGTATACCTCCTGTTAGTTCCTCAATTTTTGATTTTATTTTTAAAAGTTCAGTTAAAATCATAAAGTATTCTATTTTTGATTCATAAAGTATCTTTTCACTTTCAAGATAAAATAAAAAGTCCAGTTTGGCTGAAATGTATCCTGCTTCCGCACTTATAAAGGATTCCTCTGTTTTTGGTAAAATTTCCCTTTCAAAAATTTTTAATCTTTCCAGTTTTGATTTGTAAATGGATATAAGAGAGGATAGTTCCTGCTTTAATTTAAGTTTTGTATTTAAAAGTTCCCATTTTGAACTTTTTAATTTTGCATTTTTTTCCTTTATTTCGTAAAATTCCTTGAAAATTAGAGGGATTTCAAAGGAAAAGGCAATTTTTTTCTCACCTGTTTTTGTATTGTAAAGAAGTTCTGGCATAGGGTCAGGGATTAAATTCTGATAGGATAAAATTTTTTCCTTATTTTTTGCTTTTACATCATACTCCATTGCTTTTAAAAGGGGATTTTTTTCATAAAGGACTTTTATTAAAGAGTCCTCATCTATTTTTATTTCTTCTAATTCAACTTCTTCGGTTATTTCTGGAATTTCTTCTTTGTTTAAAAGTTTCTTTAAATTTTCCTTTATTTTTGTTTTTTCCGATTCAAGAAGGGTAAGTTCATTTTTAAATTTTTCAAGTTCAATCTGACTTTTGAGGGGTTCAAATAAACTCGCTGAACCTGCTTCATATTTTCTTTGTGTAATTTCTTTCATTTTTTCAAGAATTTCAATTTGTTTTTTTGTGATTTCAATTTTTTTGTTTATAAAGTAGTATTCATAAAAGTTTTCTTTAACACTTTTTATTATTTCAAGGATTTTTGCCTGATATAGATAAGATTCCATTTTATACTCATCTTTTGCCATAAGACCTTCTGTGATTAACTTTGTTGGAAAAGTAAAAGGCTCCATTATAGAGATATTTTCCTCCATGAACATTGCTCTTAAGGTTATTCTTGGATTTGGTAAAATAAAGGAGGGGAGAATTTTTGAACCTTTTTCCTTCAATTTTTCATAAGATGACTTAATTTCAGGATTATTAAAAAGAGCAAGCTGAATCGCTTTTTGTAACTTCAAGGTATCAGAAAAAGGTAATAAATTAAAAATGGTTAAAAAAATTAAGGTTTTCATACAATTCTACTATTTGTTTTAGTATTTAAGTTTAAAAAATTTTTCAGGTTCATAGAATTTACAGGTTGCATATTGTTTTTAAGTTGAGGCAATTAATTCCGCAATTTTCTTTAAAGGGAATGAAGGATAGAAGAATAATAAAAAGGGTGGAAAGACAAAGGGTAAATAAAAAGATTTTTATTTTACTTTTTTTGCTTCTTCTTATAAAGTCAATTCTTTTTAAAACCGGTGAAGAAATAAAACTAAAAATCGGGTTTGAATTTAATATAAGAGATAGTTTTGCAATAGTTTTAACAATATTCTCTCTTTCGGAGATTTTTGTTAGTGTATATTCATCAGAGGCAAGTTCAGCTATTTCTTCAAAGGTTTTTCTTAGTAAGAAGAGGTGGGGGAAATAGAAGAAAGTTTTTGAGATAAGGTCAATTAAAAGTTTTAAGAGAGTATCCTTTTGTCTTATATGGTTTATTTCATGAAGAAGAATTACTTTCTTTTCTTTTTTTGAGAGGGATTCCCATAAGGTTTTATCAATTAAAATGAAGGGCTTAAAAATTCCCTTAACAGAGACCCCCTCTTTATTTTTTCCATACAAAATTAAAGGTAATTTTCTGTATTTCAATTCTTTTATAAAGTTTTTTAATAGAAGAGTGGAAAATAATGTAAAGGAGAAGAGAGGAATTAAAAATACCTTGTTATTCAAGGGTAAAGGACCTAAAATAAGGCACTTTAAATTACAGTTTAAAAAGGATTCATAGTAAATGTAAAAAGGCAAAAAGGAAAGTAGAAAAACTATTGTTAAAAGGTAAGGGAATTTTTTTCTTAAATTAATTTTTGAAAAAGGGAGGTCTTTATAAATTATTATAAGGATGGCAAGTATTATATAAAGTGTAAATGTTTTAATTAAGAAGTTCATTCCTTTATATTTAATATTTCAAGTAATTTCCTTTTTTCTTTTTCATTTAATTTTGTTTTTTTAATAAAATTCATGGCCACAAGGTGAGGTACCTCTTCAAGAAGTGGAGAAAGTATTTCTTCTGTTTTTTTCTTCAAAAACTCTTCTTTATTGACCATCGGATGGTATAAATTTTTTTTACCGATTTTTTCTGATTTTACAATCCCTTTTTTTTCAAGGTTTTGCATTTCAGTGAGTATTGTTGTATAGGCATAGTTTTTTCCTCTTTTTTTAAAAATTTCAAGTATATCGTAACAGGTTGCCTTACCTAAGTTCCATAATATTTCAAGGCACTCTGCCTGCAACTCTCCAAGGAAGATTTTTAAAGATTTACTAACTCCCATAGTATTAATATAAGGTTAAAAAAATAAAATTTCAAGTCCTTGACAAAAATATTTTAATTAGCTTATGATTAAGGAACTAAAAGGATGTTAAAATAGATGTATTATTTTTTTAAGTTGGAGATAAAGAGTAATTTTTTGATATGATTAAATCCCCTACTTTTGTTTTTTGGGAGGAATGAAAGCGGGTATATTGCCATACTTATTTATTAATACCTTTTCTTTTTCCCTTGCTTTAACGAAACTTGAAGGTCTTGTGTTTGTTAAAAAGGTTCCCTCCCCTTTTATAGACTTACTTAAGCACCAATATTCCTTATAACTGATGACAAAGGAATTGCATCCTTTAAATTAATTTAAGTTAACTGTATGGCTCATATTGATCTATTGAAAAATTCTACTTT
>CBFGJR010000239.1:0-7774 GCA_965649145.1 Caldifarciminota bacterium
GTTCAATTCACACAAGTTTACTCCCGCAGGGATATGAAGGGAAAAATTTGGTTTCAATCCCTCACAGGTTCAATTCACACCCACTATAAAATAAAACTTAAACATATCAAAATTTACACACTATAATATAATAAATTTCCCATCCAAAGTCAAGACCTAAAATGTTAACTAAGCCCCTGATTTTTTCCGCTAACCTCACTGACAAAATGTCTTAGATTGTGTCAAAGCGCAACTTTTTGATTGTAAATCAATAAGTTATCAAAAAATTGCTGTGTTAACTTATTCACGAGGTTCTCGGAAATCTACCATCCAAACACCATAAAATCTTCCACCTGGGAATTTCTAAGTCCATAACAGCTACAAGGTCTTGACTTTTTATCTATTTTTTATTATCTTCTTAACAAGTAGTAAACATATACGGGGATAAAGAAAGAATGCTTAAATTTAGCTTACATCCCTTTGATGTCCTATTTTTCGGAGGCGGAAAACCCTTCAACTTCAACGTTCAAGAAGCATTTTCAATCTTTCCCCCCTTCCCAAATACACTGGCGGGAGCTGTATCAAACAAAATTTCAATTGAAAAAGGTATAAAAACATCAAAAATTATCAAGAAACTTTATGGCCCTTTCTTAGAAAAAAACAACGAAATCCTGTTCCCTAAACCCCTCGACATCCTCATCGAAAAAAAGAAAAAAGATGGAGATATAACCAAAGTCTCTCTAAAAAATAAATTTAAATTGATTAACCCATCTTACACTGACAAACCAGAATTAAAAGCACTTTTGTGGGAAAGTAAAACAAACAAAGAGTTCGAAACTTTTAAGAGTTTTATAACATTAAACGGTCTAAAAAAATGGTTAAATAATCAAGATGTCAGGAAGGATGATTTGGTTTATAAAAAAGATATTTTTGATTTCGATTCAAGAGTTGGAATAAAAATGGATTATTCCCGAAATGTAACAGAGGAAAAGTATGCCTTGTACCGCATCGATTTCGTGAAACTGAAAGACGATGTAAAGATAATATTTTTCGTTGAATTTGATTACAACAGTGAACTCAGAGACTGTGGACTAAATAATGAAAACGAAGTTTATAAATTTTTCAACCAAACAATAAAAGTTTTAAAACTTGGTGGCGAGATGAGAAGCGTAAGTTATGAAGTAAGTATGAGCGAAAGAGAAATTTGTGATGAGCTTGGGTTTACAAAACCTGAAATAAAAAAGGATGATATCATAAAAATTCTATACCTAACCCATGGCTTCTTAGAATTAAATAATTCGTGTGAAATTCTCGCCGGCTCAATTGAAAGTGTTAATTTAGCAACACACACAAAAGACTATGGGAAAAAAATTAAAAAGGGATTAACGGCGGGAAGCGTGATCTATGCAAAAGTTAATGATGAAAAATGTTTAGAAAACATTTGGCTAAACCCTAAAGATGGTGATTTCATTGGCTCAAATTTAAAAATTTATGCAAAATATAAGGAGGGTTGAAATGTTTAAAGAAAAATTAGTTTTAACATTTTATGCACAAACTCCTGTTCATATGGGCTCTGGAACAAGTGTATCTTATGTGGACAATCCCATTCAAAGGGAAAAACATACAGATTTTCCCATACTTGCATCAAGCGGAATTAAAGGAGTAATAAGAGATTTAGCAGAAAGGGATAGAAACTGGGATAAAAATAAGGTAAATGTAATCTTCGGTCCAGAAGAAGAAGCACAAGAGTATGCCTCTTGTATAGCCTTTACCGATGCAAAAATTTTGCTCTATCCTGTTCGTTCAGTAAAAGGTGTCTTTGCTTATATCACTTGCCCTTATGTTTTAAAAAGGTTTAAAAATGAGTTAAAAAGTATTGGAAAAGATACTCTGCCAGAAATCT
The DNA here is from genome assembly GCA_965649145.1 of Caldifarciminota bacterium. Taxonomy (GTDB): domain Bacteria; phylum Hydrothermota; class Hydrothermia; order Hydrothermales; family JAJRUZ01; genus JBCNVI01. The sequence goes on from CBFGJR010000239.1 coordinate 1,883, forward strand.
CTGAAGTTGAAGATGAAAAAGTACTCATTTGTAGCAATTCAGCTCTGAAAATTGAGGAAAACAAGGTTGCTCTTGAAGAATTTGTTTTTGAAATTGATAGTACAAAAAATATCAATGATTTAGCAGAGAAACTTCATGTGTTTTTGCCAAATGAAATTGAAAACAGTTTTGCAAAACACTTTGCCATAGTTTCAGATAATGTTTTCAGAGATTTTACAAAGTATGCTGTTGAAATAAGAACAAGGATAAGGATTGACCAACTAACAGGAACTGTACAAGAAGGAGCATTATTTACAGTTGAACTTGTCCCTGCTGAAAGCGTGTTTTATGGGTTTTTGTTTTTAAGTGATCCGTATTATAAATCTGACTCCTCCCTTAATGAAGCCAGCAAGGTTTTGAAGGAGATGCAAGCATTGTTAAATAATAAGATTATCCAATTTGGTGGTGATGAAACCTTGGGAATGGGAATAATGAGAGTGAAATGCTATCCTAAAGATAATAACTCGCAATCTCAAAGTCAACAAGGGACATAATTATGAATAAAATATCTTTAACTTGTAAAATTATAACTCCCTTATTTATGGGAGGAGCAGAACAACAACCTGAATTAAGAACTCAATCTTTTAATGGTTTATTTAGATACTGGTTTAGATTACTTGGTGGAAAATTTGAAGATGAAAAAAGATTATTTGGCTGGGGAGGAGAGAAAGCTAATGAGGGATTAATAAAGATAGTCGTGAAGACTCAAGGATGGTCCTTTTCTTCTTTTCAACCTTCAGGTGCAGGATACAACTACTTAGGATTTTCACTTAGATTGACAAGGAGAGAAGGAATACAGAATTCTAACAATTTCACAATTATTTTTCATTTCCATCTAAAAACAACTGAAGAAGATATAAAAAAATTTCTTTGTGCTGTCTGGTGTGCCTTTTATCTCGGAAATTTTGGTAGTAGAAGCAGAAGAGGATTTGGCTCAATAGTTGTGGAAGAAATTGAAGGTGATATTCCAGCAGGGTTTAAGCTAAAATTTAAGCCAGAAGGTAAAATACAAAACTGGTTAAAAGAGCAACTTAATTATATAAAAGGTTTGAATTACTGGTATCCACGAAAAGATATTCCTTATATTTTTGAAAATTTGGAAGTACATCTATTTAATAAATCTAACGACTGTATTAGACTTTTAGATGAAATAGGGACTTTGTACAGAGATTTGAGGAGAAAGTATTCACTGCCTGAGAGAATATGGTTTGGTTTACCTATAAGAAATATAATTCCCCAAATTCAGGGAAGAGCAGGTCGCAGAGCCTCTCCTTTAATTTTTAAAATAATTCAAATTGAAAAAAATAATTTTGTTGGATTTATTTTGGTTTTTAAACCCAATTCAAAAAACCATAACTTTAAATTCTTGCCTGATGGAGCAAGTATTAATCTAAAAGGAGTAAATTTAGACAAGCCCAATTGGGAAATTCTTGATGAGTTTATAAATAGTTTAAAAAATTTCAATTTAATAACAAAGGTTTACCCATAAAAAGGAGGTAAAGTAATGAGTAAGATTAAAACCATAACTCAGGAAATGGCAAATCTTTGTCTTATCTGTGTAGAAAGGATAAAACTTTTAAAAGAAGGGAAATGGAAAGAACTTAATGAAGAAGATATAAAAGATTTTTTGCCAGAGGATTTTAATGAATTTAAGAAATTTGAAAACTTTGATGGAGCTAAAAAGGAAGCATATATATTGTTTCAAAGAGAGATTGAAAAAGAAGAAAATAAGGGAAAAAGAGAAGAAGAGATATATGCTGATTTCAAAAGGAAATTTGAGGGTTTTGACTACTGTGAAGATTACTCTTCTCATGCTAAAAGGCTTCCCCAAATGATTATTTCAAATGGTTTGATACCAACACTTGCTTTTTATAAGGCAAAAAGGGGAGATAGGGGACAGATTTATCAAGATATCTCAGAAATATTGGAAAATTTAAAGTTTAAACCTTATAACGATTGGAAAAGTAGGAATCCAAATAAAGAGCTTATTGAGTTTTTATTAGAGACAGATGCTCACACTCTAAGACTTACTACCATAGAAATCCTTTCAATTGCAAATTGGTTAAAAAGAATGGCTGAAATTGAATTAGAAAAATGATAAAAGGTAAAAAATTGTTAGAAAAATTTGAGAGTAATTTTATTAAAAACTCAAATCACAGTATAGAAAAAAATTTTGAAATTTTTGAAAACCTTTTGAAATTTGCAAAGGAAATTAAAAAATTTACATCTCAAAATCTCCTTGAAGGAATTGAAATAGATATAAAATATGCAAGGACTATAAATGGAATTAAAAGAACTAATTAAAAATAATACAGAATTATTTTACACTTTTACAAAAATTTCGATTATTCATAAAATTATTGCAGGAAGAGAAAGGGATTTAGAGGATGTCAAAAATATTCTTTTAAAAAACAGAGAAATTGATAAAAAATATATCAAAAAATGGTTTTTAGAATTTGAAAGTATAACTGATGAAAAACTTGTTAAAAGATTTGAAAATTTATTAAGGAGATGTCAGTTATGAGAAGTTTTAATGACTTAATTAATAAAGTATACCGAAATAATCAAATTGATTTTGGGAAATGTGAAAATCTATCTCTTGCTCTCACAAAATTAATAAAAAAAGAAATAATTGAGCAAACACGAAAGAAAACAGATTTTTTAAAAGGGTTTAAAAATTATAGGGTTCCCTTTAATAGATCTTTAAATCTTTTAAACTCACAAAGCAACTTTTTTAAAAAGCAGGGATATGAATTAATTTATTCTGGAAATCTTCAAACCCAATCCCGCCTTATAGTTGGGCTTGGCTCTGGACATGCTCTTGAAACCTCTATAACCCTACATCATATCTATGGAATTCCCTATATCCCCGCAAGTAGCTTTAAAGGCGTCTGTAGAATGGTTAGTTTTTGGAAGATTGCTGAAGGGAAGAAGATTTTAAATAACGAAAAGGAACTGGAAAAACTTCAAAAAGAATTCTATGGTGAGTTATCTTCTGATAAAGAAATTTTAAAATACCAACTTCTCTTTGGAGCACAGAAATTTAAAGGTCTTTTACTCTTTCTTGATGCTTATCCTGATTTACAAGATAATCAACAAATCTTTGACTTAGATGTTATGAATGTGCATTATCCAAGTTATTATAGTGATGATAGCGGAGAGACTCCTCCCGGTGATTGGGAAAGTCCAGTACCAATAGTTTTCTTAACGGTTAAAAAAGGAATAAATTTTAAATTTAATGTTCTTTTTGATGCGTTCAGAGCAAATGAGATTTTAAAAATGGATGAAGAAGATTTGAAAAAAGTTATGCCTAAGGATTTATTGAGAGAATTTGAAAATGACCCGAATAAACTAAAGGAAGAGATAAAAAGTTTACTTGAAGAAGCATTAAAAGAAGAGGAAATAAAAGATTTACTTGAAAAAGCATTAAAAGAATTTGGAGTTGGTGCAAAAACGAGGCTTGGTTATGGAATATTTGAATGAAATAATCAAGTTCAGCATAAAAACTAAAAACAACTTCACTTTGATTGAATTTGAATTAACAAGAGAACTTGAGCCTTCAGATTTAGTTTCTATAAAACCCCCGGATCCTGTAAAAGAAGGTTTCTCATCAAATATTGTTATTCTCTCTGGAAGAGGACCCATCTGGCTATATGGATATTTAATCCATTTTTACCATCCCACAAAAGGTGTTGCAGTATTTGACCCAAGATATGATGGAGCAATTGTGTTTGAAACTCATACCAGAGAATTCAAAGTAGGTGATTTAATAAAAAGAGAGGAGTTTGAATGAAAATTATTTATCAAATTGGAAGATTAGATTCTCAAATGAGACCATTAAGGTTTACTTACGAAGGAAATGAATATGAAAATGAATTATCTTCGTTTGCTCTTAAAGAGCATTTAAGGGATGATACAAAGGTAGTTTTGATATACCCGGTAAGTTTACCCTTTAATAGGACTCTGAATCCATCATTCTTTAAAGAAGAGTTCAAAAATAAAGTTGAGAAAATTTTTAAGGGGGATAATAAAGAAAACATATTGAACTACTTTAATGATCCCCAGGATTTTTTTAAAGATCACCCACACTCTAAAATTGCAGTTGATTTTATTTTAATTCACTCTATTGGTGAATATGAAAATGTGAAATTTGAAGGTACCTATGATGATATAGTGCTTGAAATTTTATTTGACATGATAAAAAGGGCTATTGATGATGAAATCGAGGAGCTTTATATAGATATTTCCAGTGGCCTAAATATTTATGTGTCTGCTTTACTTGAAGCAATGAGACATTTCGCAATCTTTGATCAACTCCAGAAACTGAGTAATACTTCAAAATGCAAGATTTATAAGGTTTTTAGTGACCCTATAATTGGTACTTCTGCCACTTTATTTCAAATCTATAAAACAGAGGTTAAATTTAAAGTCTTCTTTTCATCACCAATAAAAAAAGAGGATATTGATAATTATAACCTGGCAAAAAAATTAACTGTGGCTATATTTCAAAGAGACGAAAGAGAATTCAAAAGGAAAGTTCAAAAAAATTTAGAAAATTTTGCTATTCATTTTTCAGCCTTAAAAAATGCTATCCCACTTGCAAACTTCACCTTTGAACTTAACGAAGTTAGTGAAATTAAGAATTTAATGAAAGAAATAATAAAGACAGCAGAAGATGAAAGAATCCATATAGATTGGAGAAAAAGCCCTGCTTTACCGAAAGATGACTTTTTAAAAGTATTGCTCTCATTGAGTTTTTATATAGGAATTGTAAAAATTTTAAAAAACGGGGTAAATTTGAGAAGAGATGAAGAAGGAATGGATATTGATAGTATTGAAAACTTCAAGAAGATTTACGAAGCTTTAGGACTTACTTTAAACTCTACTTTTTTAGGAAAAGAAGTATACAATTTAAAAGAAGGAAAGGACGAACAGGAAAATACATTAAAGAATAAAGCTACTGAGGAATGGAGTTCATTGTCAAGTTTTATTGAAGGTTTACAGAGTGAAGTTGATGAAAGGAATTTTTTTGCTCATGCAGGTTTTGAAAGAAATATAACTGAGGTAAGAAAAAGTGAAGAAAAACTCTATTTTAGGTACAAAGAAAATATGAAAGAGACAATAAAAGGATTTTTAAAAAACAATATTTAAAAAGGAGCATGAAATATGCCTGATTACAAACTTAAACTAAAAGCTCTTCTCCATGACCCGCTTGATAAACAATATGTAATGTGGGAATTAAAGAAAAAGCATGAAGAGGTTGCTGAGGAATATTTTAAGAAACTTATTGATGAATCTATTAAAAATGAAAATGTTAAAATTGCAGACCATCTTGCCTCAGCAATAAGTAGAGTGGTGGTTGCACCTAAATTTGAAAATGAGGAGTTAAGAAAGAAATTTGAGGAAGAAACTAAACCTGACCCTGAAAAAAATGAAATAATATTTATTGACCCTTTTTCTTTAAAAACTGAAATTTATGACAAACCATCTAATGAAAATGAAGTAATTCAATTTTTTGAAAATTTAGGTAAATGCACATTTGCGAATCAAGAAGAAAGAGCAAAATCATTTTTCCTATTTCTTTGGCGTTTTCTTCCTGAAATTTTTCCCTGGATAAATACCCATCCAGCAGATTCAAGAGCGCCTAATCATTCTATTTATGACCATCTTGTTCAAACTTCAGCGATAGCTTCCTCTCTTCCACAGCCTGCATTTTTACTTTTTACTATCGGACCTGTTCAGGAATTTATTGCCACAGCAAGAAAAACAAGCGATTTATGGGCAGGAAGCTACATTCTTTCTTATTTAATTTACAAAGCAATAGAGGTAATTTTAGAAAAACTTGGTCCAGAC
>CBFGJR010000240.1:0-7746 GCA_965649145.1 Caldifarciminota bacterium
AAAAAATTGAAGAGCTTCATTATATTTTTTAAGTTTAAAATAAGCGTAACCCTTATAAAAATATATTTCAGGGTTTTTGATTTCTGTGTTTTCTGTTTTCTCGATAATTTCTTTCCACTTTTCATGATAATAAAGAACTTTTATTATATCAAGGAGTAGTTTTTTTCTTTTAAGTGCTATTTCAAGTGCTTCCTTACTTTTCTTATATCTTTTGATTATAGTTTTCTCAATTTTATCTTTCTTTTCAAAATCCCCTAATTTTTCATAGAATTTTGATTTTAAGTATAGAATTTTTATTTCCCTTTTAAGCAAGAATCTTTTTTTCTTTTTTTCAATAATTTTAAAAAAGGAATCTGGATTTTCTATTTTTTCAATCAATCTGAGAAAGGCTTCCTCATACAGAGGAGAGCTCGGGAATTCCATCACAATTTTTTCATAATTTCCATTTAAAAAAAATTCTCTCTCAGGAAAATTTAAAGGATTGAGAATAAAAAGGATAAATACTATAATTTTTTACCTTTCAGTTTATTTAAAAATCTTTCAGCTGAAAGTTCTCCTCTTTCCTTTGTGAGATAATTTAAAGCTACAGCCTCCACAAGAACAGATATGTGTTTTCCTGGATTTAAGGGTAATTCCACATAGGGGATATTTATACCCAGGATATTTACCTTTTTTTCTTTAAGACCTATTCTTTCAATGTCAAGGGTTTCACTCCAGTCTATTAATCTTATAATTATGTCTATTTTAGTTCTTTCAAGACAGGAACTTGGTCCAAAAAGGGAAATTATATCAAGGATTCCTATTCCTCTTATTTCCAAAAAAGTTCTTACATTTTCTTTAAAAGCTTCGCCTATAAGGAAATTTTCAGGATGTTTTATAATTTTAACAAGGTCATCTCCGACAAGTTTATGACCTCTTTCAACAAGCTCAAGAGAACACTCTGACTTTCCTATTCCACTTCTCCCTATAAACAAAATTCCTACATTGTAAACATTGACTATATTTCCATGGAAAACAGTGTATGGAGACAGAAGAAGGGAAAGAACAAAGAAGATTTCTCTCATAAAGAATGTGGTTGGTTCAGAGACAGAGAATAGTGGAACCTTGTTTTTTTTAGCTTTTTCAAGTAGATCTTCGGGTGGTTTAAAACCCTTTGTAACAAAGATAGCCGGGATTGGATAAGAGAAAAATCTTTTTATAGCCCTTTCTCTTTCCCACCTATTTAAAGATTTAAGAACAAGTAGTTCTGTTTCACCTATTATTTGAATTCTGTCATATAGGAAGATTTCTTCGAAACCTTTAAAAAGGAGAGCCGGTCTATTTAAGTCAGCTTGCTCTATAACTGTGTTAAAATTTAATTCTGGGGTATGATTTGTTATATTAAACCTTTGGCTGAGGATATTTAAGAGGTTTTTTAATCTTACTTCATTAAAATATACTTTTAAATTTTCAAATTCTTTCACATTCCCTTTAATTTCTGTTCGTATTTTTTGAGTTGGTTAACTATTTTATCTTTCAATTCATCAACTACTGTAAAGAAGTCTGAGTTATTTGCTTTTGCCTTTAATATCCCCTTTTTTGTGACTTCAATAATAATCTCACCTTGATACTGCCCTCTCTGTTCTTCAAAAATTAAATTTGATTTTATTATATGATTTGAAAATCTTTCAATTTTTGATAGTCTTTTTTCAATATAATTTTTCATATCCTCCCTTAATTCAAAGTTTCTTGATGTAATATTTAAATTTTTCATAATTTAATTTATAAATTTAGTGGGAGTTGAACCCTAATAATTTTAATATAAGATGAGGTTTTATTCAATAAAGTATAATTTTGCTTCCCTGTGTTCAAGTTTTTTGAATTCTTCTATTTCTCCTATAAATTTTACCCTTTTATCATAAAGCCATATTATTTTTGTTGCAACACTTCTGGCAAAGTTAAAATCATGGGTGACAGCAAGGGAGGTTATTTTTTTTTCTTCCCATAATTTTTTAGTCAATTTTGTTATTTTATCAGCTGTTTCAGGATCAAGTCCTGTGGTGGGTTCATCATAGAAAATATATTCAGGTTGATGGACAATAGCCCTTGCAATGGCACCTCTTTTTTTCATTCCCCCAGAGAGTTCAGAGGGATAAAGATTTTCATATCCCCTCAGGTCTACTGATTCAATAGCCTTTAGTACTCTAAATTCAATTTCTTTTTTTGTTAATCTATAATGTTCCCTTAAAGGTAGAGCTACATTATCAAAAAGGGTCATTGAATCAAATAAAGCACTCCCCTGAAAAACAAATCCAATTTTTTTTCTTAATTCTGTCAAACCATCTTCATTTATTTTAGTAATTTCTAAATTGTCATAATATACTGATCCCTTTTCTGGTTTTAAAAGACCTACCATAATTTTAAAAAGGACTGATTTACCAGCACCACTTTTACCGAGTATTATAACAAATTCATTATCCTTTACCTCAAAACTCACATCTTCTAAAACCCAGTCAGAGAATTTTTTGTATATATTCTGGACTTTTATCATCCAAAGATCAATATGCCAAGAATATAGTCAAGAATAAGGATTAATATTGAGGAAAGAACAACTGCTTTTGTTGTTGCTTTTCCCACACCTTCTGCTCCCTTTTCAGAGGATAACCCAGCGATAGCACCTGATAGAGTTAAGGCATATCCAAAGAACATTGATTTCAAAAGTCCTCCAAAAAGATCCTTTGGAAGGAAAAACATCTTTGCTCCCCTTGAAAATTCAAAATAATTTGCTACCCCTGTTAAATTCGCTATAAACATACCTGAAAAAATGGCAATTGCAATAGCTATTGAAGTTAAAAGTGGTAATGATATTATTCCCCCTGCGATCCTTGGCATAACGAGAAATCTGTAAGGGTTTATACCCATTACACTTAAAGCATCAATCTGTTCTGTTACTACCATTGTCCCAAGTTCAGCAGCGATTCCCGAACTTATTCTACCTGCCACTACAAGGCCTGTTATTACAGGTCCCAGTTCTATCATAACAGCTTTTGCAACTCCTGAACCTATGTAAATAACAGGGACATAATCCTTTATCTGATAGGCTGTCTGTATTGTTGCAACCATCCCCACAAAACTGGAGGTAAAGATAACAAGCAGTAATGAGTTATGCCCTATTTCATGGATTTCATAAACAATTTCCCTGAAATATTTTTTAACATATTTTAGAGAGGAAAAAAAGTATATTGTAGTGTAGGATATTTCACTTAATATTTCTAAAAAGGATAGAATAAAACCTTTAAAAGGGAATACCGCTCTCACTTTCTTCAAGAGTTATAAATTCTCTTCCAGGATTTTCAAATTTCATAAATTCCTTTGTAAAGGTAAGGACAAATCCTCCTATGGGTCCATTTCTATTTTTTGCCACATGAAAGTTGACTAAATTTTCTGAATAAGGTTCAGCTGGTTCAAAGACTTCGTATTCTTCTCTTTTTTTATACAGAAATAAAACCATATCTGCATCTTGCTCAAGAGCACCTGATTCTCTTAAGTCAGAAAGTTTTGGGGGAGAGTCCTCTTCTTTTCTTTCTTCCACCTTCCTTGATAATTGTGAAAGGGCAACAACAGGTATGTTTAATTCCCTTGCGAGTTTTTTCAGAGAATCAGAAATGTAAGCTATCTCTCTCTGTCTTGTCTCAAATCTTGGACCATGAACAAGTTGAATATAATCAATAAAGATAATTTTAACCTTATGCTCTATTACAGCTCTTCTTGCTTTTACTTTGAGTTCTTGGATTGAAATGGATGGGGTATCATCAACAAAAATGGGTAAATTTTCGATCCTGCTTGCAGCATCAAGTAATCTTCTCATTTCACTATCCGTTAAAGAATTTAAATTTCTGAATTTCATACTGTCTATTTCCGATTCAAGAATTAGAAGTCTCATAGCGATTTGTAATTTAGACATTTCAACGCTGAAAAGGGCGCAGGGGATATTATAATTTTTGGCAAGACGAAGCATTATATTGACAATAAAACTTGTCTTTCCAAGAGAAGGTCTTGAGGCAACAACAATGAATTCACCTGGATGAAAACCTCCTGTAATTTCATCAAGTTTTGTGTATCCTGTTAAAATACCCATTACACCTTCGCCTTCTCTTCCCCTGATATCTGAAATAAGATCTTTAAGTATATCACTTATTGGCAAAAGACCTTCTCTTATTTTGATTTGAGCAATATCAAAAATATCTTTATCAAGTTCATACAGTATTTCTTCTGCTGCTTTCTCTCCTTTCTCACATTTTTTTATTGTTTCATAAGATAATTCTATTGTTTTTCTAAGTATATACTTTTCTGTTAAAGATTTTATATAATCATCTATGTAGGCAGGATTTATTGCATAATCTTCAAGTTCTGTAAGATATTCTATTCCCCCTATTTTATTCAAAACATTTTCTTTATCAAGAATTTCAGCAACATTTATTGGGTTAATTTTTTTTCTTGAATCAACCACCTTTAAAATTGCACTATAAATATCTCTATGAGAAGGTTCGTAAAACATATCCTCTTTTACCTTTTCAAAAACTTTGGTAGCAGCCTCTTCGGAAATAAAAATTGAACCGAGAACAGCTCTTTCTATTTCTATATCAAAAGGCAATCTAATTTTTTCCTCTTTCATTAAAAAATTTTACTGTTTCCTTTAAACCTTCTTCAAGAGTCCATTCTGGTTTAAAATTTAACTTGTTTTTAGCTTTTTCAATATCAAGGGCAATCCTTTTGATCTCACCCTCTCTAAAGGGTTTATAGATAGGGTCTTTTTTATAAGAAGTTAATTCTTTTAATTTTTTAAATATCTCATTTATGTTTGTTTCTATTCCTGTTCCTATATTAAATATTCCTGTTTTACCCTTTAATACATATTCCGTTGCAAGATAATTTGATTTGATTACATCCCTTATATAAATAAAATCTCTTGTTTGAAGTCCATCTCCGTAAATATAGACCTCTTCACTCTTAATCATTCTTTCTGTAAAGATTGCTATTACTCCTGCTTCACCAAAAGGGTCCTGTCGTGGTCCAAAGACATTGCTGTATCGCAAGGATACAAAGGGTAATTTCTTTGAATAGAAAATCCCGTACATTTCTCCTGTTTTTTTTGAAATTCCGTATGGACTCAAGGGGAAGGAGGTGTAATCTTCTTTAACCGGCAAAGTATCTGGCTCACCGTATACTGTTCCACCTGAACTTGCGAAGATAAATCCTCTTACATTATATTCTACTGATTTTTTAAGGAGTATAAGTGTACCTTTAATATTTGTTTCCATATCCCTTAATGGATTTTTTAACGACTGAATCACAGAAGTTTGGGCTGCATGGTGATTTACAATATGAGGTTTAAATTTTTTAAAAATTTTTTCTATTTTTCTTTCATCCTCTATTGAAAAATTTTCAAATTCTGCTTTTTCAGGAATATTTTCCTTTTTTCCTGTTGAAAAATTGTCAATTATTAGAACTTTATAGCCCATATCTAAGTAAAGTTCGGAGATGTGAGAACCTATAAAACCCGCTCCACCGGTTACAATTACCCGCATTTTATTTTAATTTAAGAAGTTTGAACTTATGAGTTTTTTTCTTTCTATCCTTAACTAAAATAAAATAGTTCCCTTTTTTTAAATTTAAAATATTTATTCTGTATTTTTCTTTTAAAATTCCAAAACTAACTTTTCTTCCTGTTAAATCAAAAATTTTAATTTCTTCTATTTTTTCAGAAGGTACTATACACAATTTATTTTCCTCTGTATAAACTCTTATTTTATCTTCACCAGAAACTGAATTTTTTTCCTTTATTTTTGTAAATGACCCACCTATTAAGTTAAAACCTGAAAGAGGATTATTATAAAGGTCAAATATGAAATTATCAAGAAAATAAACAGTGTCACCCGGTCTTACAGATGGTTTACCTCCTTCTGTAGAGAAAAAAATAAAGATATATTTATCATAAACTAAAATATTTCCTATTTCCCCATAACCTGAAAGCCAGGAATGATTTTTTGATAGTTTAAAAACACTATTTATGTTAAATTTGTTTATTTCGTTAATAGGAGAAATATCTTCTGAAAAATAAAAGGCAATAAAATCATCATAGTCAATTGAAGTATCAGGATGAGAATTGTCATAAGCGAGAATACTATCACATACTGGGTTTTTTAAGTCAAAACTTCCTTCTATTTTAACCTCCCCGTAAGAAAGATTCCCTTTGTTGTCGTAAATTCTGTAACCTTTTGCTCCTAAGGTGTCAAAGGGGTATATTTTTGCACCTCTTCCTGTAAAAATAAAACATAGAGTTTCTGGTGTTAACCAGTTTGTATAGAAAGAATCACCAAAATATCCATTTCTTTTAAAATAGAAAAAGGAATCTACATTTGAAAAATTAATAAAAGGTCTATTCGTTGATTCATTAAATATTAAAATTAAAGAATCACCCTTTTCTATTCCATCACCTAAAATGTTGCCATCCCTTGCAATACTTTTTAGAAGTTTGGGTCCTTTAACATCGTCAAAACTACCTTCAATTACAATTTTTGAATTTTCCCAGAATCCAAATAAATCCTGCATTTTTATATAAACAGTATCTCCTGTAGAAACACTCGGGTAATTGTTACCTGAAAAGGAAAGATAAATTTTTAATGTTTCACCATTAGATGACCATATTGAACCCCCGAAGTCTCCATAAGAATTTAGCCAGGAATGGTTACCTGACAGCCTGAAAAGGGAATCTACATTGAATTTATTTATAGATATTTTTGATGTTGGCTCATCAAAGATGAAAATTACATGGTCATCAGGATCTTTACCATCCTGCTCTAAAACTCCATCATTTGCTTCAGCTAATATTGCTTTTGGTCCAAGGGTATCTTCCTCATAATAGATTTTTATGTAATCAATATAAGGAGAGAATTCGGGATTTGATGTGAATAATTCTATTTTATACTGAATAAAGGTATCAAAGGTATTTATGAAACTGTAATTTGAAAGGTCAGCTGAATCTGAGAATAAAGGGGGTATATCTGAAAAGGAAAGTGTATCATTTATATTGCTAAAAGTTCTGAATCTTATATTAAAACTTCCTTTGGGTTCACCCTTTATTTTATACCTCTTTATATTTATTGGTCCCTTTTTACCCTTTATTTTTATAAAATTTGAAATTACAAATCCTTTTCTTTGAAATTTTGATTTGAATAATCTCGGTTTATAAGAAGTGCCGATTAAAATTTCATTTTTTTTGTAACCAATTCCTGTATTTGGAATTAAACTTCCAAGATTTGAATAATGGTCAAGAGTTTCCACTAAATTCCATTTTATACCATCATAGGAGGCATAGATTCTCCTTTTTGGATTTGTATTTTCGCCGTATGTTAAAAGATAAATAATCCCATTATTAGATTTAAATATATCAAAGATTACAACTTCTGAATTTTGGAATGTAACATAATAATTATTATCTTTTATTAAATAACAGGCGGTAGGGAGATTACAGGCAACGATAAGGTCATTATTTTTTTCTGATAAAACTCCTCCTATTACATCTTTTGAAGGTAAAAGTGGTGATATTGGATAGAAATTCACATCATCCAGAGTTTCATATATGACTGAACCGCTTCCATCAGCCTTAATGAGACCTATTCCAAGACCATTTTTTGTTTTAAAAAGTGTTCTGGCATCAGGTTCCTGTCCCGGAGCTGAGGGAAACTGGTATATATTTTGCCATAC
>CBFGJR010000241.1:0-7538 GCA_965649145.1 Caldifarciminota bacterium
GCTCAACAGAAAAGGGTGTAGAGTAATAACTATAGGACCAATGAAGGGGGCAACTTCCCTTGAACTTATAAGAGTTTCCGATGAATATTACAATTTGAATGAAATAGAAGAAATAGTTATTCCAAGAGGTTCCTCTCAGGAAGAGGTAAAAGAAGAAATATATTGAAAAAATTCATACTTTTAATTTTATTAACATCCTGTACAGATAATATTATAATTTTCAAGGGGGAATTTAATAATATTATTATTTCAGCAGGTTCTTTAAAAAATGCAAAAAGATTTTTTAAAAAAAAATTTGAAATTATCCAGTTCACACCAAGAGAGGAAAAAATCTTGGAAATCTTAGATATTGACTCTCTTGAAAAAAAGGATAAGTTTCTTTATCGCTATTACATAATAATTTCTACACCTAACTCAAATAATTTCAATTTATTTAAAAGTATATTCAGTGAAGTTAAAAGGAGTGGAGTATACATAAGAGAAAACCCCTTTTTAAAGGGGTCCTTAGCAATGGGGATATACGGGGAAAAAGAGGAAGAAATTTTGAAAATTATATCAGAAAAAAAAGATACAATTTTCAATATATTTTATAACACAATACTTAAAAACTTAAAGGAACTCTCTTACTTTCCAGGTAAAAGGAAAGACCTTTCTGAAAAAATTTTTGAAAAAATAGGAATTAAAATAGAAGTCCCAGTTGGTTTCAACATATTTAAGGAAGGAGAAAACTTTATAATTATAAATGCCCATTATCCTGACAGATTTATACTTTTCTGGAAAATTAACAAAAAAATAGAGCTTTTCCCTGAAAAAATAATGAACTTAAGGGATAGTTTATTAAAAGAGGTTTACGCTGGGGACAGTGTCATAAGAAAATTTGTTAATTACCAGTATAAAAATATAAAAGGTATAAGGGCAATATACTTATACGGTGCATGGGGAAATTATAATTTAAAAGTTGGAGGCGGATTTGAATCTCTCCTTTTTGAAAAGGACGGAATCACTTACTTCATTGATATCGGAGTTCATGAACCAAGAAAGTGGAAACTTAAATATTTAAAAATGATGGAATCCTGGGCCTTTTATCCAGAATTTGAAAATGCAAAAAATAATTGAATTTCTTCTTAACCCCTTAAATTATGAGGAAAAACCTGATAAAATTGAAAGAATTGAAACTCATATATCAATTGTTTTTTTAACAGATAAATATGCTTATAAGTTAAAAAAGCCCGTCAATTTCGGATTCCTTGATTACACCAGTCTTGAAAAAAGAAAATACTTCTGTGAAAGGGAAGTAGAACTCAATAAAAGGATGGCTGAAGGAATATATGAGGGAGTAATTTTTTTAGGAAAAGAAAAGGGTAAAATTTTTTTTAACAGGGGAGAGCCGGTTGAATACCTTGTAAAAATGAGAAGAATTCCTGAAAATACACTTTTATCCTATAGATTGGAGAAAAATTTAGTAAAAGGAGAAGACTTATATAAAGTAGGAGAATTTCTCGGTGATTTTCATTTAAAAGCAGAAATAAATGAAAAAATAAGTGAATTCGGGAAACCCGAAGTATTCAAAATTAACACTGATGAAAATTTCAGCCAGACAGAGGATTTTGATGAGGAAGTTCTAAAGAAGAAAGATTTTGAATTTTTAAAGAATAAAACAGAAGAATTTTATAAAAAGTATTATGATTTAATGTTAAAGAGGGTAAAAGAAGGTAAAATAAGAGACTCTCACGGTGATATAAGACTTGACCATGTTACTTTTTTTGAAGATAAAATAAGGATAATAGATTGCATTGAATTTAACGAAAGATTCAGGTTCGGAGATATTTTACTTGATGCAGTATTCTTAAAAATGGAACTGGATATGATAGGGAAAGAAAAATTGGGTGATTTTTTTATTAAAGGGTGGTTAAATCAAACTAAGGAAAATTTTGAAGAAATCAAACCCCTTTATTATTTTTATTTATCTTACAGGGCATATGTCAGGGGAAAGGTTACAGGTTTTTTATTAAGGGATAAAAATACAAGGGAAAAGGGGGAAATAAAAGAAAAAACAAAAAAATTCTTTTTACTTTCAAAAAATTATTTGGAAAAATGCTTTTGAATATCTATTAAAAAAGGATTTTCTTCCTTTTCCTTTTTAATTTTTGTTTCAGGTCCATGACCTGGAAAAATTTTCTTACTTTCATTAAAGTTATTTATTAAATACAAAAGAGAATTCCTCATATCTTCCCAGGAACTGAAAGGTATGTCAGTTCTCCCTATACTTCCAGCAAATATTAAGTCTCCAGAATAAATTTTATCCTCTATTTCATAAAGAACATGACCCGGGGTATGTCCTGGAACATTATGAACTTTTATTTTAATATCCCCTATAATAATTTCCTCACCGCCTTTAAGTAAAAAATCAGGTTTCTTAAATTCACCAGGGTCAAAACCTAAAAAACCTTTTATGAATTCCCTTGCTGAATTGTAAAGTTCCAGGTCTTTTTCAGGAATATAAAGGGAAATAGAGTTAATTTCCTTTATATAAGGTATCCCAAGAACATGGTCAAAGTGGGAGTGGGTTATTAAAACTGCCTTTAAATTTAAATTCTTATTTTCAAGAACTTCTTCAATATTTTTATAAGGACCACCTGGATCTATAATAAGAGTATTCTTTTTTTTATCAAAAACAATATAGGTGTTTACATAAAGTGGAGGATAAACAATTTTTTCTAAATTAATGTCTGAAATACCTCTCTTTTATAAAATAAAGGGAAATATCGTTTTCTTCAGCAGCTTTTACAACTTCTTCATCCCTTACTGAACCTGAAGGTGCAACAATTGCAACAATTCCTTCTTCACCTGCTTTATCAATTGAATCTCTAAAAGGAAAAAATCCATCAGAGGCTAAAACTGCTTCAACTGTTGAAAGTCCAAAACTTCTCGCCTTTGAAAGGGCGATTTCAAGGGACCTTATTCTTGAAGACTGTCCTGCCCCGATTCCAAGTGTTCTTTTTGCTTTAACAATACAAATTGCATTTGATTTTACATATTTAACAACCTTTAAAGCAAAAAATAAATCCTCCAGTTCTGATTCCCTCCCTTCCCTTTTTGTCATAAGTTTCCATTCTGAAGGTGGTAAAGTTCTTAACATTCTTTGCTGGTAAAGTATAAAATTAAAACAGGTCCTTGCTTCATATTCTGGAACAAAAAGTTTACCTGAATCTATTACCCTTAAATTCTTTTTTTGTTTAAACATATCTAAAACTCCTTCTTCAAATGAAGGAGCAATGACAATTTCAAAAAAATTGGATAAGACTCTTTCAGCAGTGATCTTATCAAGGGGTTTATTAAAGGCTAAAATTCCACCAAAGGAAGATTCAGGGTCTGAAAGATATGCCCTCTCAAAGGCTTCATCAATAGTTTCGCCTGAAGCAACAGCACAGGGGGAAGTATGTTTCACAATCACACAGGTGGGTTCATCAAATTCACTAACACATAAAAAAGCAGTCTCGATATCTAAAAGGTTATTGTAAGAAAGTCTTTTACCCTGAAGGGGTTCTATAAAATCCATTCCATAAACAAAACCTTTTTGCTGTGGATTTTCTCCGTATCTTAAATTAAAAACTTTTTTACCACTTAAAGCAAGATAATAGGGTTCACCACCACTTTTTTTTCTGAGGAAATCAGAGATCACAGAATCATGAAAGGTAACATATTCAAAAGCCTTTGCTGCAAAATAAAACCTGTCCTTTTCATTTAAACCTTTTTCATAACTCTCAATAAAAAACTCATAATCAAAGGGATCAACTACTGGTATAACTCTCTTAATATTTTTACAGGCAGCCCTTATTAAAGCAGCACCACCTATATCTATAAACTCGTAAATTTCTTCTACTTCCCTTCCTTCCTTGATTTTTTCATGAAAAGGATAAAGATTGACTATCACTACTTCAAAAACCTCTCCCTCCTTTGAAAGGACTTTTTCAAAAATTAAGGGGTGAAGTGTTTTAATTCTGCCCTGAGAAAGACCTTCGGTTTCAATTCCCAAATCAATAAGACCTCTAACCTTTATATTCTTTTTTTCAAGGTATTCCTTAGTTCCTGAAGTTGCATAAATTTCAAAATTTTTTTTAATAAGATAATCTGCCACAATTTCAATTTTTGTTTTATCAAATACCGTAATGAGTGCTTTTTTCATAAGTTTAATTATAAAATAAAGAATGGAAAAATTAAAAGAAAAAATTTTAAATTATTTGCGGAGAAAAAATAAAAAAGAATTAAAATTAAAAAAATTAATAAAAAATTTAAATTTAAAAAAAGAAAATAAAAATAAAGTAATTGAAACTTTAAAAGAACTTGAAAAAGAGGGGATAATAAAATTTTTAGAAAACAAAAAAATAATTTTTACTCAAAATAAAATCCTTGAAGGCAAAATAGAGGTAAAAAAAGGTGAATTTGGTTTTTTAATTGTTGAAAGGGGAAAGGATATTTTTATACCAAAAAGGTTTTTAAAAGGTGCAAGAGATGGTGATTATGTCAGGGTAGAGGTAACTAAATTTAAAGAAAGGGGACCAGAAGGAAAGGTTTTAGAAATTTTAAAAAAAGTTGAAAGGAGATTTTCAGGAACACTGTGGAAAAGATATAGAGATAATTTTATTGAACCGGATTCAGATAACCTACCTAAAAAAATATATCCCCTTGAAAATACAGAGGAAATCCCATCAGGAAATAAAGTAGGCTTTATACTTATAGAGGGGAATAAAGCCAGGGGTATAAAGGATCTTGGAAACCCTGAAAATCCTGAAACTGCCTTTAATCTTATAAAATACATTTATAACCTTCCCGAAGATTATAAAGGAAAATACTTTGATGAAGAACTTTTAAAAAGAAAAATTAGAGAGGAAATTAAAAAAAGAAAAGATTTGAGGGATTTAGTAACCTTTACGATTGACCCTTATAATGCAAAGGACTTTGATGATGCTATAAGCGCCTTTAAAAATGAAAATGGATACAAGCTATTTGTCCACATAGCTGATGTTTCCTTTTTTGTTCCACTGAATTCAAAAATTTTTAGAAAAAGCTATGAGAGGGGAACAAGTTTTTACCTCTTAGATAAAGTTATCCATATGTTACCAAAAGAATTATCTGAAAAGTTCTGTTCTCTACAGCCAGGTAAAACTCGCCTTACAAAAACAGTCCACATTAACCTTGATTTTAAGGGTAATGTTAAAAAATTCAAAATTTATGACTCAATTATAAAATCAAAAAGGAGACTTAATTATGAAGAGGCTCAGGATATAATTGACGGTAAAATTGAAATAAAAGATAAGGAAATTTACAATTCTCTTAAAATTGCTGAAGAAATATCAAAAATTTTAAAGGAAAGAAGGAGAAAAAGATTTTCCCTTGATTTTGATTTACCGGAACCTGAAATACTTTTTACAGAAGAAGGAAAGGTTAAACTTATTGAACTGGAAAAGGCAGTATTTACCCACTCCCTTATAGAAGAGTGTATGATACTTGCAAATAGATTGATAGCTAAATTTTTTGCTAAAAAAAACTTACCTTTTATTTACAGAATACATGAAGAACCAGATAGAAAAAAACTTGAAGAACTTAAAAAAATTCTATTAAAACTTTTAAAAGATGAAAAAATTAAAAAAATACTTTTAAAGGAAGAACTTACCTCCCGTGATTTATTTGAAATAATTGAAGGAGTTAAAGGTAAAAGGGAAGAACTGATAGTAATAAAAAGTATTTTAAGGGCAATGAAACAGGCAAAGTATTCCATAGAAAACATGGGACACTATGGACTTAAATTGAATTTTTACACACATTTTACTTCACCAATAAGAAGATTGGCAGATTTAACAATACATAATCTTTTAAATTTTGTTATGAAAGACAGAATGAATAAATATCCTGATGAAGAAGAATTAAGGGATATATCAGAAAGGGCATCAGAAACAGAAAGGATAGCACAGAAGGCTGAATGGGATATTGTTGATATGAAAATACTGGAACACCTTAAAGAGAGAATAGGCGAAAGGGGTATAGGTTTCGTAACAAATATAAGAGGCGATGGATTTTTTGTTTATATTCCTGAATTTTACTTTGAAGGATTTGTTAGTAAGGATTCCTTACCTTTTAAAGCAAATTTCAATATTGAAGAAAAAAGAATTTATCTTAAAGGTGGAAAAAAAATTGATATTGGTGATAATGTTAATGTTTTCATTAATAGAGTTGATATATATGGGAAAAAACTTATATTAAATCTCATTTAAAGAATATTGAAAAATTAAAAAAAAGATTTTATATATAAAATACCTCTCTTAAAAAGGGTTCGAATCCCGAAGGGAGGCTAATAAAAAGGGGGAAAAATTGAAGGAAATTATTAAATGGGACCCATTTAAAGAAATTTCATCATTAAGGGAGGAAATTGATAAACTTTTTGATTCCTTCTTCGGCAGGAGAAGTTTTTTCTTCGGAGAAACAGAAACCTTTGTCCCTGCCTGTGATCTTGAAGAAACAGAAGAATCCTTCATAGTTAGTGCTGAGATTCCGGGAATGAAAAAAGATGAAATAAAGGTCACCGTTGATGAAGATGGTATCACAATTTCAGGTGAAAGAAAAAGGGAAAAGGAAGAAAAGGGTAAAACCTATCATAGAATTGAAAGGACTTATGGAAAATTCCAGAGGTATATTCCTTTTCCAAAAGAGGTTCAGCCTGAAAAAGCAAAGGCTTCCTATAAAGATGGAATTTTAAGAATTGAAATTCCCAAGAGTGAAAAGGTTAAACCAAAGGAAATAAAGATTGAAATAGAAGAGTGATTTGAACATTTTTAATATAAAATAAATAAAAAACCTTTAATCGGTGTTACCCCTTCCTTTGAAAAGGAATCTAATAGATTTTACTTAAATATCAAATATATAAAAGCAATACAGGAATCAGGGGGGGTCCCTTTAATTATTCCATACACTGATTTAAAAAATGAAATAAAAACTCTACTTTCAAAATTTGATGGATTCCTATTAACAGGTGGAGGAGATGTTAATCCCTCATATTACGGGCAGGAACCTGAAAAGATAAAGGGAGTTCTTCCTGAAAGGGATATTTTTGAAATAGAGCTTATTAAAAAATGTTTTATAAATAAGATGCCGGTTTTAGGAATATGCAGGGGGCTTCAGGTAATGAATGTGGCAATGGGAGGTAATCTAATACAGGATATTAATTCAGAGATAAAACATGATAAGTTAAAAAGTGAGAGTGGATTAACCCATACCATAATAATAGAGAAAGAAACATTTTTATATGAAATTTTTAAGAAAAGAGAAATAAAGGTAAATAGTTTTCATCATCAGGCTGTTAATAAACCTGGAAAAACTCTAAGGATTTCAGCAAGGGCAGAAGATGGAATTATTGAGGCAATTGAAAGTGATAACCACCCTTTTTTCTTAGGAGTCCAGTTTCATCCTGAACATCTATTTGAGGAAAATAAAATATTTTTAAGATTATTTAAAAAATTTGTTGAAAGTTGTAAAAGAAAATA
>CBFGJR010000242.1:0-7513 GCA_965649145.1 Caldifarciminota bacterium
TGCATAATAAGGATACAAGGGAATTGAATCAGAATTTGTAAATTTATAGAAAACAGAATCTTTATTTGAATTAATAAGATAAAGACCATGGTCACCAGTTATAAAAAGTGTGTCATTCTTTTTACAAACACTGTAAAAGGTATCGGAATGTGTAAAATTATTAAATATGGATAAAAATAAAATTATTTCAAACATCTTTCTATCACCTCCTTTATTTTTTTCATATCATTAATATTATATCGGTGATCAATAGGTAATGAAAGTATCCTTTCAGGAATTTCGTAAATTTCAGGATAACTTTCTTTTTTTATTAAAGGAGGAACATAGGGCCAAATTGTTGGTGGATATACTCTATTTTTAACAAGAAAATCTTTAATTTTTTGTTTGGAGGAGGTGAAAAAAGGGAAATTTAATGGACAAACATTTTCCGGTAAATCCCTGTAAAGGGGTTTTATCTCTTCAAAATCAATGTTTTTTAAAAGATAAATAAAGTTTTCCCTTCTCCTTTCTATTATAAATTCATAAGGAATTCTCTTTAAAAGATAATTTGTTAAAAGAGATATTTTTTTAGGGTCTCTTTCTTCTGTCAGCTTTCTTTCAAAATTTCTATCAAGAACATTATAGGCAAAAGAAAATAAGGGCTTTGTTAAAAAAGGAATAAGATTATGAAAATTTCTTATGAGGGAAGCAGATAATTTAATTAAAAAAGTTCTACAATTAAAGTTTTTAAGAGTATCTTTAATTTCTCCTTCGTAAAAGAGAACCCCTCCATCTGTAAGGGGCAAAACTTTTCTTAAAGAACCAAAAATAAAAAAAGGAGGTATTTTGAAATTTCTCTTTTTAAAAGTTAAAAGAGAATGACTTATATCAAGTATAAAGGGAAACTCAAGTTCATAATCCACTGAAAAACCAAAGTACTCAATTATTAAAACAAAAGGATTTTTATATTTTGAAGCCTTCCTTTTTATATCCTCAAAATCAATCTGAGGTGAGGGATTAAAATAAACTCTATAAAAATCAAATTTAAAATTAAATTCTTCAAAAGGTCTTATAACTTCATAACAGGTATAGGATGGTAAAAGAAAAAAATATTCTTCTTTTAAATTTTTGAGGAGAAAACGAAGTGCATCCCTTCCTGAGAAGAAAAGTTTAAAATTTTTTAAATAACTTTGCCAGAGCTCAAAAATATTTTTCTTCTTTTTAAAGATAAAGGAAAATTCAAAATAAAACTCAGAACCAACTGGATAATTTTTCCCTCTCATTAAAGGATATTTTAAAGTTTATTATTTTAAAATAAAAAATGATTTTCTTTCTTTTATTTAATTTCCTTACTCATGAAGAAGAAGCACTTATCAAAGATATTCTATCCTATAAATATCTTGAAATTAAAGACCTTTCTTTTGAAAAGGATAAAAGTATATTTACAAATCTAAAGGATTCTTTAACCCTTTTTTTTCTAAAAGAACCGCTTAAAATTCCTGAATATGCTGAAAAAATATTTAAGGATTTTAATTCAGATGAAAGAAAAATAATTGAAAAAATTTTAAAATCTAAAATTAAAGAGTATGATTTTTATAGCAAACTTGAAAAATCAATAAATAATTTAAAAAAGGCAAGAGATATTATCAGAAATTCAGCTTCCAAAATTGAAAAGGAAAAACTTGACACATTGATTTTTAATCTCAATGTTCTTTTTACAGATGAAAATGATAAAATGGATGATACTTTATATGCGATTTTTGAAAAAGAAAGGGGAAATAAAATTAAGGCAAAAAAATGGGATGAGAAAAAAATCTCAAAATATTTATTGAAAATAGATATAAAAGAACTTTTTAAAGGTTTAAAGATCGCCTTTGAAAATCTAATTTCTTTAACCTATTCACTTATAAATACAGAGAATTTAGAAGACACCACTATAAAAACTGAACTCGGCTACATTGTTATAAATGGTAAAGAAGAAGATAACATTTATAAGGGTGATAGTTTTTTTATAATTATGGATTTAAGAGGTAATGACAGATATATTGACAGAACAGGTTCATCCAATCTGTTCTATTCTATACCTTTTTCAATTGTAATTGATAAAGAAGGAAAGGATTCTTATATTTCAGATAAAACCCTTTCCATTTCATCATCCTTTTTTGGAGTATCAATTCAATTTGATTTAAAGGGCAATGATATAAGGATGGGAAAATTCTTTTCCATTTGCTCTTCTATGTTCGGTATAAGTTTTCTTCTCGATAGGGAGGGCAACGATGTATATGAATCGGATTTTTTCTCGCAATCTGCTTCTTTTTTCGGAAAATCTTTTTTATTTGATTTTGATGGAGATGATTTATACAGGTTAACTGAAAAAGGACAGGGGTTTGCAGGAACAGAAGGATTTTCAGTTCTATATGATAGAAAGGGCATGGATTCCTATATTGCCTATGGTAAAAATTATCATATACCCCTTTTAATTGATGAAACAATATCTTTTGCCCAGGGTTTTTCTTACGGAATAAGACCTTATCTTGGGGGTGGTATTGCTTTTCTAATTGATGGAGAAGGTAACGATGTTTATTATTCAGAAGTGTATGGACAGGGTTCTGCTTACTTTTATGGAACAGGAATTTTAATAGATAAAAGGGGAAATGATTTATATCACCTGGCGGAATACGGACAGGGGGCAGGTATTCATTTAGCATGTGGAGCACTTTTTGATTTAGAAGGTGATGATGAATACATATCAAGATTTGGACCTGCACAGGGTGAAGGACATGATTACTCAGTGGGAATACTTATAGACAAAAACGGTAATGATACTTATAAAGTTTCAGGGGGTCAGGGAATAGGATTAAATACATCTGTCGGAATATTTATCGATTCTGAAGGAAATGACATTTATGTTACAACAGAGGAATTTGGTCAGGGTGGAGGAAAAATGTCAAGGGGAAAAATCGGGATAGGTCTTTTTCTTGATTTAAAGGGAAAAGATTTTTATAAGGGAGAAAATTTAAAAAAGGAACCTTTTCTAATTTCAAAGGGTGAATTTGGTTTAAGTTATGACCCTGACACTACTAAAACTTTTGAACCAGAAGAAGAAGGAATTGATATTGAAATTCCACCCGATTTAGATATTGATTCTTTATTTAAAATTGCTTCTGAATGGGAGGTGGGTAAGTATAGAAAGATGGTTCCAAAGGCAAGAGAGATTTTATCTCAAAGAAAAAAGGAGGCAATTGATTACATTTTTAATAAAAAAATAAAGACATTAAAAGGTTTAGAACTAAGAGCAATAAAAGAGGTGATAAAAGAAAATAAAGAAATAAGTGTTCCTTATATAAGAGAAATCTTAAAAGGGGAAAACGATACATCAAAATTGAATATTATTTATTTAACAGGTGAAGCTGAAGTTAAAGAAATTGAAAAGGATTTATGGGAGCTGTTAAAAAAAGAAAAAAGAAATTTATTTAAATCAAATATAATTTATTCCCTATCAAAATTAAAAACAGAAAATTTTGAGGAATTTTTAAAATACTTAAAGGAAGATGATATAGATTTAAAAATATCTGTTATAAGGGCAAGTGGTGAGATAAAAAGAAAAAAACTTCTGAAAAATATAGTTCCCTTACTTGAAAATAAAGAGGCACTTGTTAGGTTTGGAGCAGAAAAAGTTTTAAGGGAAAATGTGGATTCTGTGAAGGACTATATAATTGAAAAAATTAATCAAAAAATTGATGAAAGAACTTTATTTCACCTTTTAAGAGTTTTAAAAGGTATAAATAAAAGGGACCCCGAGATTGAAGAAATTTTTTTAAAATTTTTAGAAAAGGGAAATAAAAGAATAAGATCAGAAATAGTTGAATGGTTAACAAATTTTAAGGATGATGAAAAAATTGCAAAAAAGTTAAAGGAAATAGAAGAAAAGGAAAAAGAACCTTATATTTTATGGATTCTTAAAAGTAAGGGTTTTTAAATTTTTAAGATACTTTCCCTGGAAACTGTCTCTTTTTTCTAATTCTTTTTCAATTTTGTTTAATACAACCATTTTATTTTTACACCATTCAGGTGCAACTAATAAACCTTGAGGGGCTTCACCTGTTAACCTTGCTATTAAAATATTTTCATCCAGCCTTTCTATAAAATCACACACAGCATTTATGTACTCCTCCATTTCAAGTGGTTTATATTTTCCCTCCTTATACCACTTTTCAAGTTCAGTATATTTAACAATATGTAAGGGATGTATTTTAATTCCATCAATTTTTAATTTATTTAAGAAAAAGGCTGTATTCATCCAGTCTTCGTATGTATCTCCAGGTAACCCTATTATAACATGAGCTAAAACTCTTATATTTTTTTCCTTTAATTTAAAAACAGATTCTTCAAAGTTTTTAACACTGTGACCCCTTTTTGTTATTTCCATTGTTTCATCATTTGCTGATTGAAGTCCAAGTTCAACCAGAAGGTAAGTTTTTTTATTAAGTTCTTCAAGAAGTTCCATAACTTCTCCCTGTAGAGTGTCACATCTTGTTCCGATTGAAATTCCAACAATATCAGGATGAGTGTTAAGTGCCTCATAATAAACTTTTCTCATAAAGTCTATATCACCATAGGTATTAGTAAAGGCTTGAAAATAGACAATAAATTTATTAGCCTTTCTTTTTTCTCTTATTATTTCCATACCTTTTAAAATCTGCTCTTTTAAAGGTATTCCCCTTCTTGCTGTTTCAGGGACAAAGGAAGGATTATAGCAATAAATACATTTAGCCTGTGGTGGGCATCTAAAACCTGCATCCACTGAAATTTTCCAAATTTTTTCCCCGAAAATTTTCTTAAGATGCTCTGAAAATTTATTATATCTTTTCATTTAAATAAAAAAATACCAGATTGTCATAAAATTTTTAATTTTTTTATTTTCAAGTAATTTTTTGTAGAAGTCAAAATTTTCTTTATAAAATTCAAAAGTTTTTTTAAGGGCATCCCTGAATTTCCATTCTGCCCTGAAACCAAGTTCAAATATTTTTCTCCCATCCATTGAATATCTCCTGTCATGAGCAGGTCTATCCTTGATAAATTCAATACCTTCCTCTTTATTTAATCCACCTAATTTGCATATAAGCTCAGCAACCTTTATATTTTTAATCTCAGTGTTACCTGGTATGTTATATTCCTCTCCCACTTTTCCCTTTTTATAAACAAGATATATGGCTCTTGTTATATCCTCTATATAAATCCAGCTTCTCTTCTGGTTACCATCACCGTAAATTGGTATCTTTTCTCCCATCAATACCTTCATAATGGAAAGGGGGATAAATTTTTCGGGAAACTGTCTTTCTCCAAAAACATTAGCAGGTCTTACTATGATTGCAGGAACTCCAAAAGTTTTATAAAAGGAATAAACAATTCTATCAGCCCCTGCTTTGCTTGCAGAATAAGGACTTGAAGGATAAAAGGGATGGTTTTCCTTTGCCTTTCCTTTTAAAATTTCACCATAAACTTCATCTGTTGAAATATGGATAAACCTTCCCTTTTCTCCGTGAATTTCCTTAAAAGTATCAATTAAAAAATAAGTACCGAGAATATCTGTAAAAATAAACCTGTGGGGATAGAGAATTGACCTGTCCACATGGGTTTCTGCTGCAAAATGAAAAACATTATTAGTGTATTTTATAACAGTTTTTAATGGTTCTTTATTAGTAATTGAGGCAACAAGGAGAAAAATCTTATCCTGACCTTCAAGAAATTTTTTTATTTCTCTTTCCAGATCTTTTTCTTTTAAGGCTTTATAATTCTTTTTTTTAAAATTTATTTTACTTTTATAAATATCCTTGCCAAAGCCGGCATAAAAGATGTTTTCCTCTTTAAGATAGGGATAAAGGTTAAAGGGGGTTCCTGAATATTCAAGGGAATCATAAACAATTATCTTTAAATCTTTTTCTTTTTTTATTAAGTATCTAACAAAGTTAGAACCAATAAAACCTGCCCCACCTGTTATAAGGTAAATATTCATCTATAAAGAATAAAATTTTCTCCCTCTAAATTAAAAATTTTAATATTAAAACCTAAAAATTCTCTTATAATATCTTTTTCTTCAAAAATTTTATTTTTTTCTATAAAAAGGGCAGTTCCGTTTTCTTTAAGAAAAAGAAAATAATCTGTAAATTTAAGAGCAATATTAACATCATGTATTACAAAAATTAAATTTTTATTTTCACTTTTAACACTATTCCTTAGGATATCAAAAATTAAGAAGGTATTTTCAAAATCAAGATGTAAGCTCGGTTCATCAAGAAGAATAAATTCGGGGTCTTTGATGAGAGACCTTGCAAGTAGCACTTTCTGTTTCTGACCCCCTGAAAGTTCTGTAAACTTTTTGTCTTTTAATTTATAAATATCAAAAATTTTTAAAAAATAATCAATCTTTTCTTTATCAACTTTTGTATAGGGGTAAAAACCTAATTCAACCATTTCATATACAGTAAATGGTACATCAGATTCATAAAACTGTGGTAAATAGGAAATTCTTTTTGATCTCTCAAGAGGATTCATTTTAAAAAAATCCCTTCCATCAAAAATAACTTCACCTTTCAATGGAGTAAGTACCCCAGATAAAACCCTTAAAAGAGTTGTTTTTCCTGTGCCATTTTTACCAATAATTGAAAGAATTTCTCCCTTTTTTAAATTAAAGGAAACCCCCCTCAGGACAGGGGGGTCTTTATAACCGGCGTAAAGGTCTTTTACCTCAATCGGGATTTTGATTTCGTCCTTGGTATTTTCTTCTGTTCCTGTATTTCTTTCTTATCATCTTGAATTTTTTCCCTGTAGGGAGAGAAAATTTTTCCTTCTTCATCCCTTAACTTTTTAAAGAATTTATCAGTTATACCATCACCGTCTCTATCAAGGGTATCTCTTTTAACCTTATAAATTTTTTCGCTTTTGAGTTCTTCCACTTTTGATTTTGAAGTTCCAGATTTCTTTTTAACCTCTATTGAATAAAGTAAAAGGGGGAAAAGGAGTAAAACTATAATTTTTTTCATCTTCTTGTCCTTTTTGTTCCTGTTTTATTTTGAGATAAAACTCCTCCTCTTTTCAAATCAGAACCCATCTTTTCCCTTCTAATTTCACTCTCTTGTTCCCTTGGGATTCTACCACCTCTTTCCTTTCTTATTTCTGTGCTTTTTTCTTCAGAAACATCCCTTTTTCTGTAATAACCCTCTTCTTTCCTTTCAAGTTCCTTATTTTCCCTTACCTTTCTTACATCGGATTCTTGAGAACTTTTTCTTTCATATCCCTTTACTTCTTTTTCATAATTCCTTTCTTCTTTTTTAAATTCTTCTCTTTTTCTTTCAACTTCGGATTCCTTAATTCTTTTTTGCTCATGCTCTGGTAAAGTTTTTACTTCTCCCTTAGATTCCTTTATCCTTTCTTTTTCATAGTCCCTTTTAACTTTTACTTCTTCAATTGAACTCCTTACAGGTTTACCTTCCACAATTCCTTTCTCTCTAACTCTTATTCTTGTTTCCTTTTC
>CBFGJR010000243.1:0-7358 GCA_965649145.1 Caldifarciminota bacterium
ACATGAGGCAATCAGTAAGTATAAACTATTTCAGACAAGATACATAATAATACCTATTCTATGGATTTTAATTATAGTTACAGTTTTTTTAATTTCTGAATTCAAAAAGAGAATAGAAAAAGTATGAGAAGAGTATACATAATAATTTTTTTTCCCTCCCTTATCTTCACAATTTTTATAATCTTTATAATTTTTTCCTTTCAGGTTACCTCCCACCCTAATTTCTGTGGCTCATGCCACTACATGAGACCTTACTTTGAATCCTGGAAAACATCATCCCATAATGGTATACCCTGTGTTGAATGTCACATTCCCCCTGGAATCACTTCTGAATTCAGAAAAAAATATGAAGCCCTTGCAATGGTTGTAAGGTATTTCACAGGAACTTACAGCACAAATCCCTGGGCTGAAATTGAAGATGCTGCCTGTTTAAAGTGTCATGAAAAGAGACTTTTATACGGAAAGGTATACTTTAAAAATATTCTATTTGACCATCAACCCCACTTAACAATGCTAAGAAGGGGGAAAAAATTGAAATGCACCTCCTGCCACTCTCAGATTGTTCAGGGAGCACATATAAAAGTTACTGAAAGTACATGTTTTATATGCCATTTTAAGGGAACAGAACCGGGAAAGGGAAGCGCAAAATGCACAATGTGCCACGGTATGCCAAAGAAAAAAATAGAGATTTCCTCCTTTACTTTTGACCACTCCGATGTTGAAAGATACAGTATTGATTGCCTCTTATGCCATGCTCATTCTGTTTTAGGCTCTGGTTCTGTTCCAGAAGAAAGATGTTTTACATGTCACAATGAGCCAGCAAGAATATCACAATATAAACAAACTGAAAAAATACATGAAATTCATGTCACTCTACATAAGGTAGAGTGTTTAAACTGTCACCAGGAAATTTATCATGGAAAACCAAGGGAAATAGAAGAAATTATAAAAACTCCCTGCTCCACCTGTCATTTGGAAGGACATACCCCACAAAAGGATCTTTATATGGGAATTGGAGGAAAAGGAGTTGAACCCACACCTTCAGTTATGTTCCTATCAGGTGTGAGATGTGAAGGATGCCATATAATAGGTAAAGAGGGTAAAATAAAAAAATCAGGGCCTTTTTCCTGCATGAATTGCCACGGTGCTTCTTACTACAAAATATACAATTCATGGAAAGAAAATATCGATAAAAGAATAAAAGAAACAGAGAAAATCATTAATGAAGCAAAAAGTAAATTGAAGGATTCAGAACATTTAAAAAATGCTGAATATAATCTAAGACTTGTAAAAAAAGGTGGTGGAATACATAATGTTTTGTATTCTGAGAAATTATTAAGAAAAGCAGTGGATTTTATTAATGAAGGTTTAAGGGAAAAAGGAATGGGGCTTTATAAAACTGAATCTTTTCTTCTAACAGAAGCCTATAAGGGATGCACAAGATGCCACTATGGAGTTGAAAGGAGAGTAAGAACCTTTGATGGAAAAACTTTCTCACACTATATACATATTTTAAATAAAGTAGAATGTAATAACTGCCACAAAGAAATGAAGGAAGGAAAATCCCATATGACTACTCTTCTGAAAGAAAAAAAGGACTGTTTGCCTTGCCATCATAAAGAAAATATCAAAAAGGATTGTATTAACTGTCATGGTAAAAAGATAAACCCCTACCATAACATCCATGTAAAGGAGATGGAATTAAAATGCACGGAATGTCATGATAAAAACCTCATTCTGAAGGAAGAAACCTGTTTAAAATGCCACTCCTGATTTTCATTTTTTCTCTGAACTGTTTAAACTGTCACCTTAAAAACATTTACGACTCTCTTATGGAATCACCCCATAAAGTCTTAAACTGTCTTGACTGCCATATATCCTTTGATAAGTACCCACATCCGGAAAAGGGTAAACTCTGCCAAAATTGTCATACAGATGTTGTTGTATTTTTCTACAGGAGTGAGCATTTTGAACATCTCAATTGTTATTCCTGTCACGGAAGTCACAAAACTTTATCCTTTAAAATTTATGGCTCCAAAATTATAATTTCGGAAAAATGCTCGACCTGCCACTTAAAAGAAGGAGATGATTATAAAAAAAGCATACACTTTTCATCTCTTAAAAAGGGTATAGAAGATGCACCATCCTGTATTGATTGCCATTCAGAGCATTACATTCTTTCCCCTTTAAAAAAGGAATCTCCTGTTTATTATAAAAATGTTCCAAAAACCTGTGCTAACTGTCATGAAAATAAGGCTATAACCGAAAAATATGGACTATCACCCGCGAGGTATTCAACCTATCTCAAAAGTTATCACGGTCTTTATTTAGAGGAAGGTATCTTAAAATCTGCCAACTGCACTTCCTGCCATGAAAGTCATCTGATTTTACCCTCTGAGGATGAAAGAAGTTCAATAAACCCTTCAAATCTTGTAAAAACATGTGGAAAATGTCATTCCGGAGCCGATATAAAATTCATACAGGGGAAAATTCATGTGGAGGCAAAGAAAGAAGTAGCCCCTTATGTTTACGCGGTTAGATTGTTTTACACAATTTTTATTTCAATTCTTGTTTTTGGTTTTATTATGCATATAATTTTTGATATTATAAGATATAAAAGAAGAAGGAGGGAAAATGAAAAATAAAATTTTAAGGTTTTCAGGGTCATGGAGAGTTCAGCATATGCTTTTGATGATAAGCCTTTTTTTACTTATACTCTCAGGTTTTTCCCTTAAATATTCCCATACAACCTTCGGTAAAATACTGATTTTTCTTGAAGGAGGATTTGAAGCAAGGGGAGCGCTTCATAGAATATCAGCCTTTTTATTAATTTTTACAATAATATACCACTTTGTTTACATATTTTTTACAAAAGAAGGTAGAAGGGAATTCAAGTTGCTTTTACCCTGCAAAAAGGACTTTAAGGATTTTATTGATAGTATTCTATATGATATAGGTAAAATAGATAAAAAACCTGAATTTGACAGGTATTCTTACAAAGAAAAAATGCAGTACTGGGTAATTTCATCCCTCGTACTTATAATGGTTCTTTCTGGTATAGTTCTTATGTTTCATAACTATTTCTTTACCATTTTCCCGAAATGGATAATTGACCTTTCTCTTTCCCTTCATTCCTGGATTGCTACAATTGTTATAATATTTTTAATTTTATGGCACCTTTATATAGTACATCTTTCACTTTCAAACTTTCCTATAAACCTTTCCTTCTGGGATGGATATGTGGACGAAGATTGGCTAAAGGAAAATCATTATTTAGAATATAAAAAAATAAAGGAAAAATGAACTTATTTTTATTTTTTCTTCTTACTTTAC
Source organism: Caldifarciminota bacterium (assembly GCA_965649145.1). GTDB lineage: Bacteria > Hydrothermota > Hydrothermia > Hydrothermales > JAJRUZ01 > JBCNVI01. The sequence goes on from CBFGJR010000243.1 coordinate 3,334, forward strand.
AGATACCTGTGGAAGAAGATAGAAGATGCCTTCTGTGTCATGGTAAAAAAGATTTTGGAATTGTTGAAGGTGGCAAGTTTAAAAGTCTATATGTAGATTATGAAGAACTTAAAAATTCTGTTCATAAAAAATTTTTATGTCAACAATGTCATAATGATGTTAGAGTAATCCCGCATCTTATAAAACCTAAAAAAATTCACTGCCTACAGTGTCATTTTGAAGGAAATGTCGTTGGGGCACCTACTGAGAAAAAACCAGAGAAATATAAAGAAAGTGTTCATGAAAAAGGTAAAAGAGAAAAAAAGAAAGTTCCTGAATGTATGGATTGTCATGGGATTCACAATGTAAGAGCCCCTGAGGATAGCTTATCCAGTGTATATAAAAAGAAAGTTCCTTCAACATGTGGAAAATGTCATATAACTCAAAGGGAAGAATATGAAATTTCAATTCACTGGCAGGGAATAAAAAAGGGGGTTATGGGATCCGCTGTTTGTAATGATTGTCATAGGGAGCATGATGTTTTGCCACCTGAGGATCCAAGGTCTAGTTTAAATCCAAGGAATGTTATAAAAACCTGTGAGAAGTGCCATACGAATATTGAGTTAATGAAAAAAACCGGTGTACCCGTAAAACAGGTAGAATCTTATAAGGAAAGCTTTCATGGAATTGCACTTGAATTTGGTGTTTTAAAAGCTGCCAACTGCACTTCCTGTCATGAATACCATAAAATTTTACCTCAGAGAGACACCCGCTCACCAATTCATCCCGACAATTTACCAAAAACATGTGGCAAGTGTCATCCCAATGCTTCACAGAATGTAGCAAAGGGAAGGATTCATGTTTTACCTGAGGAAAAGGAATCAGGAATAATATTTTATGTTTATAACTTCTTTAAGTTTTTTACTTTTCTTGTTATAACAGGTCTTATAATCCACATATTACTTGACCTCTTTGGTAGATTAAGGAGAAGAAAACATGGAGAGTAAAGAATTAGAGGAAAAATTCTTTAAAGAGATTGAAAAGGAAGAAAAAATTGAAATAGACGAGAAGTTAAAGAAAAAAATAAAAAGAGAAATCAAGGAAAAATATAAAAAAGAATTCGAAAGGCTGAAAAAGGAAAAAGAAAAAAAAGAAAAGGAAGAAAAGAAAAAAGAAGAAGAGTATTTTATAAGATTCAGTTTAAATGTAAGACTTCAGCACTTATTTCTCGCTATTGGAGTTTTAATCCTTATAATAACAGGTCTTCCTATAAAGTTTCACGAAGCAACCTGGGCCAAAATTTTTTTTAAATTAATGGGGGGAATACAGACATCAAGGGTGCTTCATAGAATAGGAGCAAGTATGCTTATTTTTGTTTCCTTCTGGCATATGTTTTACATCTTATTCACAAGGGAAGGTAGAAGGGAATTCTGGGAACTCCTACCGAGAATAAAAGACTTTAAGGATTTCATTCAGAATATCAGATACTTTCTCGGACTTACAGGGGAAAAACCAAAATTCGGTAGATATTCCTATGTGGAAAAATTTGATTACTGGGCTGTTTACTGGGGAATGGTAATAATGGTTTCTACTGGTTCTATACTGTGGTTTCATAACCTTTTTCTTGGTATTCTTCCAAAATTTATAATAGATATTGCAAAAGAAGCACATTCAGATGAGGCAATGCTTGCCACCCTTGCCATTGTTATATGGCACTGGTATAATGCCCATTTCAACCCTGAGGTATTCCCCTTCAATCCCACCATTTTTACTGGAAAAATTTCAAAGGAAAGAATGTTAAAGGAACACCCCCTTGAATACGAAAAGATAATGAAGGAAAAAGAGAAGAAAAGATGAAAAAGTTTTCTTTTATTTCTCTTTTATTTTTTTCTCTTCTATTTTACCTATCAATAATTTTTTTTAAAGCAAGTGATAATCCGGATTTCTGCTCTAACTGTCATTTTATGAAACCCTATTATAACAACTGGGCAAGTTCCTCCCATAACACAATCCCCTGTTTTAAATGTCATTACGGTCCCACCTTTAAGGATTACATAGGGGGCAAGTTCAGACTACTGGGTGAAATTTTAAGATACTCTGCTGGATTTTATTCAAGAGAAATAAAAACAAAGGTAAAGGACGAAGTTTGTTTATCCTGCCATAAAAAAGAAGAGTTTGTAAATAAGGAGATAAAATTTACAGAAAAAGAAATAAGTTTTACTCATATTTCCCATCTAAAGGATAAAATAGATAACATAAATTTCAAATGTCAGAACTGTCATTCAGAACTTGTCCAGGGTGACCATACAGCAGTTTCAATAAAAGTTTGTATTCTCTGTCACTTTATTGGTGGAGAATTTGGGAAAAAAAGTGAATGTGGTATTTGTCACGGACCACCAAAGGAGGAACTTCTCCTATGGGGAGTTCCTTTTAAACACTATGAATATATAAAAGGAGGGGTAGAATGTTTAACCTGTCACTTAAATGTTATATCCGGTAGAGGAGATGTAAAATCTGAAAAATGTCTGGAATGTCATATTGAAGTCAAAAGAGAATTTCTGGATAGAAGAAAAATACATGATATTCATGTCTATGAAGAAAATACTTCCTGCTTCAGATGTCATGAAGAAATAAAACATGGAAAAATAATGGTGACACAGATATTTTCACCTCAATGTCAGGAATGTCACGGAAATATCCATTTTATTCAGGAAAAAATTTATTCAGGAACAGGGGGAATTGGAGTACCAAATCTTCCTGACAGAATGTTTATTGCAGGTGTTATATGTCAGGGCTGTCATAAAGTTAATTTAGAGAGAAATTTAACAGGTCCTCATTTTAAACTTCCAAAGGCTAAACCTTCTGAATGTGTTTTTTGCCACGGAAAAAATTTTGATAAACTTCTCTTAAGATGGCAAAACCTTATAAGGGAAAGAATTGAAAAAATAAAGAAAAGGGAAAAAATTTATTCCCTCTTAAAAGATTTTAAAATTCTTGAATATGATTCAAAAAAGATTGAGTTAAACCTTGAACTTGTCAATAAGGATAAAAGTTTCGGAGCCCATAATATAAGATATATAAATCTTTTACTTGACGAAGTTGAAAAGGAATTAAAGATTGAAATAAAAAAACCTGATATTGAAAGAATCTATAGTAATAATCCAAAATGTATTGAATGTCATTTCGGTATAGAAAATAAAAATCTATATTTTAAAAACAGGGAATTTTTACACGGTTCACATCTTTTCAATTATAAATGTAATGACTGTCATATAGAAGATGCGCCTTCAAAGGATATTCACGGAGATTTAAAAAAAATATCAGAAGAGTGTAATTCCTGTCATCATGAAAAGGAAAAAGATTGTGAAAATTGCCATAAAATACAGAGGAAATTTCAAAGTGGTGAATACCTTTCAGAATCTATGGATGTTATGAAAGAAGGTGGAATAAATTGTACTGATTGCCATATTGAAGATGAAAAAATTATAAAACCAGAACCTTCTATCTGTTCAAATTGTCATGAAACAAGTTATGAAAAAGATTTTATCGAAAAATTGAATTTGATCAAATCTGAAATGAAAGAATTTGAATTTAAAATTGAGGAGATAGTAAATAAATTAAAAGAAAAGGGAGGGAAAAAAGAAATTCTTGATTTTTACAATTTTCTTGAAGAATATGAAAAATTTAAAAAGGAGGGCTCATACGGAGCACACAATATAATGTTTATGGAAGAATTTCTTGAAAAATTTAAAAAGTATAATTATTAATTTAAAGGGAGGGAAAAATGATTTTGTTCTTTTTCTTAATTTTATTTGAAAAAAAGAAAAGAATTTCTTTTAAAGGGATTTAGAGAATTTAAACTTTTAAAAGTGGAAAATACTAAATTTTCTTATTTTGAAAGAAGATTACATTTCATCCACATATTCTCCTTCTTTATTCTCGTTTATACAGGATTTGCACATCACTATCCTGAAAATTTCCTTTTCAATTTCTTTGGTAAAATAGGGAGCGGTGCTTTAAGAGCATATTTACACAGAATAGCAGGT
>CBFGJR010000244.1:0-3324 GCA_965649145.1 Caldifarciminota bacterium
TCCATTATAATTCTTTTTCCTCTCTCCCTTCTTATTTTTTTAATATTTTTCCCTTTTTCCTTTGGAATAAAAAAACAAACTTTTAAATTTATTTTATTTTCCCTCTTTAATTTTTTATCCTTTTTATACACTTCTTATTTTTACTATTTTTCTTTTTTATTTATTCTTTTATTTTTTGATTCCCCCTATTCTATTTTGATTTTCTCCTTTTTTCCTTCTTTTATAATTTTTAATTATTCCTCAGATTTACTCTTTATATTCCCAATATATGTTTTTTTAATATTTTTCCTTTCCTTTTTTGAAAAAAGGAGGAGTAAGGAGTTGAATGAAGAGCTTGATAAGATTTCTTCTAAGTTGAGACTTTTTGAAATTGAAAAGGTTCCGAAAGAAAAAGTTTTAAAGGAATTAAAATTTCCCTTGTATCCTGAAAAACCTGCTCCGCTTTTTAAATTTGCTTTAAATCATCTTAAGGAGGTATACAAGGATATTATTTTTCCAAATTCCTTAGCCTTTTTGTTTTATGACTCTCCAGCTCAGGGCTTCAGAATTGAAAGTTCTTTTTCAAGAAAGAAATTTTTTAAAAGTAAGGGAGTTATTCCCCTTTATTCACCTTTAATAAAACTTGCGACTCAGAGAAATGAAAGGGTTTATTTTCCAGAGTTCACAGGTTCTGGTTACGACACTTTATTTTATGAATCTGATATAAAGTTAGGCTCAGTATGTATTGTTCCTGTTTTTTCAGAGGGTGACCTTTATGGATTTATTTATGCTGATAAGGAGGAAATAAGGGGTTTTTCAGAAAAGGATCTTGATTTACTTGATTTTCTTTCAAAGGAGATAAGTTTATTTTTGAAATTTTTTATTTCCTTGAAGGATGAGCATTTACTTGCCACAAGGTTTAGAGCTCTTTTTGAGCTTGCCAAAGACACAGCAGGAAAGCTTCGTTTAAAGGAAGTTGCAGAAAAGATTATTCATGTTGCTGAAATTTTGAAAAAGAGTGATATTATATGTCTTTTTGAAAAGAAATCAGAAGAAATAAGATGCATAGCAATTAATCAGGAAAAGGAGTGGATAAAGGCAGGTTCAAAATTTATTCATTCAGAAGATTCAATAATTTCCCTTTTATTTAAAAGTGGTTTTCCTGTTTATACAGGCAGGATAAAAACTTCTGTTCCTGTAATTGGAAGAATTAATCCTGATATAAGGTCAATCCTTGCCTTTCCGATCAGGATAGAGGGGAAATTGAATTTTGCTCTTAGTCTTTTTTCAAGGTATCCTGATTATTATGATGATAAAGATAAGGAGATTTTTGAATTTCTGGTCCAGCAGGCTCAGATTTCTCTTGAAAAGGCAATTTTATTTGAAAAGACCCTTGAACTTGCGGTGAGAGACTCCTTAACAGGCCTTTTTAATCACAGAATTTTTCAGGAGAAAGTTTCAGAATATGTGAAAAGAAATCTTCCCTTTACTCTTATTCTTATTGATGTGGATCATTTTAAGAAAATAAATGACACCTATGGACACCCATTCGGAGACAGAGTTCTTGTTAAAATTGCAGAAATTTTAAAAGAGGAATCAGAAAGGCAGGGAATTGCAGCAAGGTATGGAGGAGAGGAGTTTGCTTTGATTATTGATGGGTCAAAGGAATATGCCCAGTACAGGGCTGATGAGATAAGGAGAAAAATAGAAAAGGAGGAGTTTTACACAGATGATGGTGAGAGAATCTATGTTACTATAAGCCTCGGTCTTGCTTCTTTTCCAGTTGATGCAAGGGAAAGAACTTCTTTAATTGAAAGGGCAGATAGAGCTTTATACATAGCAAAAAGAAGTGGAAGAAACAGGGTAATTTCCTGGGCGCAGGAGGAGATGGGACTCTTTTAGATTTATTTTATAAACTTTTCTAAAAAATGAGTATCAAAATTTCCCTCAATAAATTCTTTACTTTCTATTATTTTTTTGTGTAGAGGAATTGTTGTTTTAATCCCATCAATTATTGTTTCTTCAAGTGCTCTTTTTAATCTTCTTATTGAATATTCTCTTGTTCTCTCGTGAACAATGAGTTTTGCAATCAGTGAATCGTAGTAAGGTTTTACCTCATAGCCTGCATAAATAAAGGAATCCACCCTTACTCCTGGTCCACCAGGCAAGTGGAGAGTTTTAATTTTGCCAGGTGAAGGCATAAATCCCCTATCAGGGTCTTCTGCATTAATTCTCACTTCAATTGCTTGTCCCCTCATTTCAATATCTTTTTCTTCAAGATTAAGAGAATCTTTTTCTGCAAGTTCAATCTGTGTTTTTATTAAATCAATTCCAGTTATAAGTTCTGTAACTGGATGCTCCACCTGTATTCTTGTGTTCATTTCAATAAAATATAGATTTTTATCACTATCCATAAGAAATTCAAGTGTTCCTGCTGATTTATAATTTATTGCTTTTGCTCCCCTTTTAGCATAATCCATCAGTTTTTTTCTCAATTTTTCATCAATTGAAGGAGAAGGTGCTTCTTCAAGGATTTTCTGATGTTTTCTCTGTAAGGTGCATTCTCTTTCAAAAAGTGTCAAAATTTTTCCTTTTCCGTCACCAAGAACCTGAACTTCAATGTGTTTTGGTTTTTCTATAAATTTTTCTATGTAAAGTCTTTTATCTCCAAAGGCTGCCTGAGCTTCAGCCTGCGCTGTTTTGAAACTTATTTCAAAATCCTTTTCACTCCTTACAACCCTCATCCCTTTTCCCCCTCCTCCAGCTGCTGCTTTCAAAATGAGAGGGTATCCGATTTCCCTTGCTATATCAATTCCATCGTCCACATTTTCAATAACATCCCCTGAACCGGGTATTACAGGAACACCTGCTTCTTTCATTATCCTTCGAGCCATTGCCTTATCACCCATTTTAGAAATATGTTCAGGTTCAGGTCCTATAAATATAAATCCAGATGATTTAACTATCTCAGCAAATTCAGCATTTTCAGCTAAAAAACCGTATCCTGGATGGATTGCATCACAACCTGTAATTTCCGCAGCTGATATTATTCTTGGAATATTTAAATAACTCTCAGAAGAAGGCGGAGGCCCTATACACACCGATTGGTCTGCAAGAAAAACATGCAGTGAATCTTTGTCAGCTTCTGAATAAACAGCAACCGATTCTATGCCCAGTTCCTTGCAGGCATAAATAATTCTAACAGCTATTTCACCCCTGTTTGCTATCAAAATTCTTTTTATTTTCATTCTTCAACTATCAATTTCATATAATCCTTACTCTCCGATGTTTCAAAAACAAGTATATAAAAACCTGGCTTTAATTTTTGCCCATTTTCCTTAATTA
>CBFGJR010000244.1:3334-7302 GCA_965649145.1 Caldifarciminota bacterium
TAAAGTAAAATAACTTCTTTCAAAAACCTTTTTGCCTGAGGGAGTAAATATTTTAATTGAAAGAGGTGTTAAAGCTTCATTTACTATGTATTCAATTTTTATTACACCATCTTTTACTGGATTTGGATAAAGGGATATTATTCTCGATTTTTCACCTTCTTTTGATGGAACCTTTATTTTTTCAAAATTAAGAGCAGAAAGGGCATCAGGGATACCGTAGCCATATATGTAATCAGGATTAGAATTTTTTGAAGAAGTCTTTAATATTACTTCATAAAGCTTTCTTGCTGACCAATCCGGATGGGCTGATAGAATTGATGCAGCAAAACCCGACATTAAAGCTGTTGAAACAGATGTTCCCTGTGATTCAGAGTAAGAGTAAATTGAGTCCCCCGTAGATATGTCTAAGTAAAGGGTAATACTTTTAAAAGGAGCAACCACATCAGGTTTTATTCTTCCATCTGCACTTGGACCAAAGGCAGAATTTGCCCATATTTTACCATCCAGTTTTATTCCTCCCACTGTTATAACTGAATCAGCATCACCCGGAGCAACAATTGTTGTGTCAGGTCTTGTTGTATCAGAGTGGGAAACATTTCCTGCTGCTGTAAAAACAAGTATCCCTTTTGAAATTGCCTTTGAAGCTGCTCTTGAAGATATGGCAGTTTTACCATCCATATCCTTTTTTGAATAAAAGTCAATATATCCAAGGGAAGAAGAAACAATTTTTGCACCAAACCTTTTTGAAAGCTCAAGGGCTTCAACCCAGAAATCTTCCTCAATAATATTTTCAAAATCACCGCCTTCAAGGGTATTGGTCCTTTCTGTTTTAAAAAGTAAAAAATCTGCTCCAGGTGCTGTTCCTATGAGTTTAAAAGGCGCAAACCCTCCTATTATACCAAGCATCCTTGTCCCATGATAAATTCCTGAAAGGGGATCCGAAAAATCTGTTAGCGGATTAATGCTAACATCTTTATCTCCCCTTCTTCTGTAAATAAGAAAATTTTCAAAGGCATTTATCCTGTCAACAAAATATTCAAAAGTTGAGTCAACTATACCCTGAGAATAAAAATAAATAATTCCATTTTTTGAATAATAAATTCTGTTCTTGTAATAAAAGGGTGATTTTATAAAAAAACCTGTATCAATTATTTTACGCTCTAAAAGATTTATGTCTTTGTTAAATTTTAATTCATATAGAGTATCTGAACTTTTACCCGATAGGAGAATAACTTTTAATGTGTCATTTTTTATAAAAAGTGAAGCAGAATGTCCCCTTGATATTAATGTATCCTTGATCACATTATAAAGGGTATCAAGTAACATTATCCCTGTTAGAGGATTCTCTAATCCTGTTTCATATAAAACTAAAAGTGTGTCATTTTTTTTATTAATTGAAAAATCAAGTATTTTTTTGTTTTTTGAAAAAATTATGTTACCATTAAGGTCAGCGATATTTATTGAATTGGAATCCGAATAAAGGACATTTATCTTATTTTTTAAATTAAAGATTTCAAGGTCATAAATAAAGGGATTCTGTAACAGAATTTTTGATGAGTCTTCATTTAATAACCTGTTTAAAAATTTTATGTAAATTGCATCATAATTTTGAAGGGACAATTTACTTGCAAGATAGATTTTTCCATTTAAATAAAGAGAGGAGGGTAGAAGATTAGTTGTATCAGGACTTAAAAGTTTTGGTTCATTTGAAGGTATAAAGTAACCATTTGTAAATAAACATCCATAAATTTTCCATTTGTTCTTTATGTTATCCCTTTCATTGAGAAAATTGTAAAAGATATATAAGGTATCAGGTTTTCCTGTTAAAGAAGTTTTTCCAATGTAGCCAATTGCTCTTATATGAGGAATGCTGTATTTTTGACTGTTGTGTAAAAGAAAAAGTGAATCACCACTGTTAAAATCATAGGAAAATTTAACTCTTTTACCTTCCCTTATGTGAAGTAGTGCAGGATGATTCAGGTCAAAACCTGTATCAAATATACTTATTGTTACATTTTGTCCGATGAATCCCATTTTATGAACTTCTGGAATTTTCAAAAATTTTAATGTCTCATAAGAATCACCATAGTCTGATGGAGAAAAGGATAGTAACTTTATTTCAGAAAATTTTTTTCCTTTAAGAACGATTTTGTGCTCCCTTATAAGATTTAAAAGTTTTGGAGATTTAATTAAATACTTTGGAAAGTAACCTGATAAATAATTTTCCCATTTTGAAATTGCCCTTACTCTGAATCCTTGGTTTTCAAGTAAGTTACTTATTCTTGAGAGGCTTTTAGAATTTATCCATAGGTTTAAATAACCTTTACTTTCAAGTTTTTCTCTTATATCCTGATTTAGAAAAAATAGTAGAAGAAAAATCATTTTAACCTCCCTATGGTTTTTAAAAAGAGAACATAACCTTCTGTTTCATTCTTTAAAAGTTCAAGAACCTTTTTTGCATTTTCATAATCTGGATTAATTGACAGGGCATTTTCCAGTTCTATTTGGGCTTCTTCAAATAATGTTTTGATCTTGAAAAAAATTGCAAGAGCGAGATTGAATCTCACATCCGCATATTCGGGATGAACCTCCCTTATCTCTTTTAATTTTAAAATGTAGTCATCAATTATTGGTCTTAAATTTTCCTTATCAGAATATTTGGAGAGAATTGTAAATTCTTCAAGAATCTCATGGACATCGTGAGGTTTTAAGGTATTAAAAAATTCATCAAAGATTTTTTTACCTTCTATTATATCACCTTTTTCAAGACAGTTGAGTCCCTCTTTAAATTTTTCATTTTTGAATCTCGGGTCAAGAATTTCAGCACTTTTGAAGGATAGGATTATTGTTTTAAAGGGTATTGTTGTTCCTGAATTTAAAACAAGTTCTAAAAGGGAAAGCCCCATCTCAAAGTGAGCTTCTGCATAGGAAGGATTCTGTTTAAGTGCTCTTTTTAAATAGGATACACTCCTTGTATATTCTTTTTTGAATCTATAAACCCTTGCGGCCCATAAAAGGTAATTGGCATATTCCTTTTCCTGTATTGCTTTTTCAAAAAATAAACTTGATTTCTCGTAATCTTTTAGGTAGAAGTGAATCTTTCCGAGTACAAAGTTTAAAGGAGCGTAATTTTCATTTATTTTTATTTTATCCTCAAGAAGTTCTTTTGCCTCTTCTAAAAGTCCCATTTTTAACATCTTTTCAGCTAAATTAATATAGATATCAAGGGGCTCGTCTTTCACTCTTTCTTTTAAGGCAAGCCAGGTTTTTATTTCATTGACTACACTCTCATGGAAATTTTTTATAGTTTCAAAAATCTCCCTTTCACCTATTTCCTCATGAATTTCTATCCTTTTTACTAAAATTATTTTTCCTTCTTTTGTTACTTTTGTCAATATCTCCCTCTGGGCAGAAAGGAGGCTTGTTTCTATATAGTATGTTTTTTCTCCTACCTTTATATGGGAAGATGTTCCAAATCCTTTCATTCAGATATCCTTTTCAGTTTTTCATATCTATCCTTAGCAATTTCATACAATTTTTTTGTGTCCTTATAATCAGGTTTTACTTTTATGATAAATTCCCAGGATTTTATTGCTTCTTCAAGCATTTCCATTTTGTAAAATTCTATACCTTTTTTATAATAGTATTCCAGTTCTTCTTCAGAAATACTTACAGTTTCTTCCTCCTTTGGTTTTTTCTCGGGTTTTTTAACAGGCTGTTTTACTTCTTTCTTTTCTTCCTTTTTTTCCACATATATGGGTACTTCCACTTCTTTCACAATCTCTTTTATAACCACTCTTTTTTTAAAATCAAGAACAAATCCAGCGTAAAATCTTTTGTTATAAATTCCGAAGAGAAATTTCATATTGTCTTTGGTTAATCCTATTCCAAAGGAGAAAATTTTATTTTTGAAAATCTGTAAACCAGTATAAAGTTTTAATGAATTAAAGAAGAAATTTTTTGTGTTA
>CBFGJR010000245.1:0-21558 GCA_965649145.1 Caldifarciminota bacterium
GGTTTTAAAAATAAAAAAAGATGAAAAGATTAATAATTATTTCATTTGTAGGAATACACTCCCTAACACCTCCTAAAAAGGAAGAAAATTTAAAAGAAAAATTTATGAAGTTAATGGAGGAAGGGATGAAAATTATAAAAGAAATTAAGGAAAAAGAAAAATGAAGGAAAAAATTCTCTGTCATTTTAATTTTTTGAAAGGTGATGAAGAATTTATAAGTAAATTTTTTTATGATTTAGTTTCAGATAGAAAATTTCTATACAGTGTATATCCCTCAAGAAGTGAATATGATTATGTTATATGGACTATTAAGGAAATTGAAAATAGTGAAACGGTTTTTAATTTTATGAAAACTTATTCTGAAAGTTTTAAAAATTACAGGGGAAAACTTGAATCAAAATTAATTTTATGGGGTTATACAAAACCTTCAATATACACAAAGGGGAAATCTCATCAGGAAATAGAGTTGTTTTCAGAGAGGAAAAAGTATATAATCATCTATCCCTTTGTAAAAACTCCTGAATGGTATCTTTTAAGTGTGGATACAAGACAGGGTATGATGAATGAACATATAAGGATTGGAAGAAAGTATCCTGAAATAAAACAGTTACTTTTATATTCCTTTGGAATTCAGGATCAGGAATTTGTTGTTGTTTATGAAACAGAAGATATAGTAGATTTTTCAGAACTTGTTTTTGATTTAAGAAGCTCAGAGGCAAGAAAATACACATTAAGGGATACACCTATAATTGTTGGATTTTTAATAAAATAAAATGGAAAAAGAAACTTTTGATGTAACTATAGTTGGTGGGGGACCTATCGGTCTTTTTGCAGGTTTCTATTGCGGAATGAGAGAAATGAAAGTGAAAATAATAGAGGCAACAGAAGAGTTAGGTGGTCAACTCACAATGCTTTATCCTGAAAAACCGATTTTTGATATTCCTGGTTTTCCTGAGATAAAGGCAAGGGACTTTATTAAAAATCTTTGCGAGCAGATCAAAAGGTTTAGCCCCACTATCATACTCGGTGAAAAGGTTGAAGAATTTGAAAAAGATGGTGACATATTTATTTTAAAAACACACAGATTGAAAAGACATTATACCAAGACTGTAATAATTTCAGCAGGAATCGGTGCCTTCACACCTAATAAAATTGATAGACCTGGTATAAATGAATTTGAGGGCAAGGGAATTTATTATTTTGTTAAGAATTTTGAAGAATTCAGAGGTAAAAAAGTTTTAGTGATTGGTGGAGGGGACTCTGCTCTTGACTGGGCATTAAATATTTATCCAATTGCAGAAAAACTTACATTAATTCACAGGAGAGAGGAATTCAGGGCTCATGAATCTTCAGTAAAAGAACTTTTTAAATCACCTGTTGAAGTTAAATTAAACTATGAACTTAAGGAAGTTAAAGGTGATAACTGGATAAAAAAAGCAATTATTTTTAATAATAAAACTTTTGAAGAGGAAGAAATTGATGTGGATGCTATTATTCTTGCTCTGGGATATAAGGCAAATATCGGGAAAATTGAAGACTTTGGATTTGAGATGGATGGAAGATACATAAAGGTTAATTCAAGAATGGAGACATCAATAAAGGGAATTTTTGCCTGTGGAGATATTGTGAGTGTTGAAGGACTTGGAAATACAAAACTTTTAGTTACAGGTTTTGCTCAAGCTGCAATAGCAGCAGGTTCAGCAAAAAAATTTATTGATCCAAAAGCAAAAATTTTCGGCGGTCATTCAAGTGAAATTCTCTTTAAGAAATAAATATTGACTTTCTTTAATATTGATTTTATAATAAATTGAAGGAGGTAAAAAGATGAAAATTTTATTGACTTTTATATTTTTGATGCCCCCTCACCCAGATTTAAGGAATAAACTTAGTAAAGAAGAATGGAATAAAATGGTAAAAGTTTTAAAAGAGGCAAGAGAAAAAGGTGTTAACCAGCCTGATTATGAGAATTTAGAAAAATTCAGAATAAGACTTTTTAATAAACAAACCGATACAGCCAATATTCCTGTAATTCTTGTTGAATTCACCGATAACTTAGCAGATTCACCTGTTACACACTTTCAGGATATGCTCTTTTCAGTTGGAACATATCCAACCGGCTCACTTACAGACTACTATCTTGAAAACTCTTACGGAAATTTCTTTGTAAAGGGATGGGTTTCAAACTGGTTAATGATGCCCCAGCCTTATTCCTATTATGTAGATGGTCAATACGGTTTTGGTTCATACCCGAGAAATGCTCAGGGACTTGCAAGGGATGCTGTTCTTGCAGCTGACCCATATATTGATTTCTCACAATTTGATAGAAATAATGACGGATATATTGATGCAATTTTCGTTATCCATGCGGGTCCTGGTGCTGAGGAAACAGGAAATCCGAATGATATTTGGTCCCATGCCTGGTATATTCCAGGTAATTTAACAGTAGATGGAGTTATAGCCCGTAAATACTCAATGGAACCTGAAAATGGGAGAATGGGAGTTTTTGGTCATGAATACGGACATAACCTTGGATTACCTGATCTTTATGATACAGATTATTCCTCAGAAGGTCTTGGAAACTGGTCTATGATGGCAGGTGGTTCCTGGGGAAACAATGGAAGAACTCCTTCCCATTTTGATGTCTGGTGCAAATATAAGCTGGGATTTATTTCGCCAAACAATGTTTTAAACATTATAAATAACGCTCCTTTTTCTCCTGTTGAAGATTTACCTGTTGCATACAGATTATGGACAAATGGTTCAAGTTCTTCACAATACTTTTTGGTTGAATATAGAGAAAAGAAAAAATTTGATTCTTATTTACCAGGAGAAGGTCTTTTAATATTTCACATAGATGAAACACAGCCAAATAATAATAATGAATGGTATCCTGGACACACAAGTTCTGGTCACTATAAAGTTGCCCTTGAGCAAGCAGATGGGAAATGGGACCTTGAGAAAAATGTTGGTCCAGGGGATTCAGGTGACCCTTTTCCAGGTTCAACCAATAAAAAATCCTTTGACAACTACTCAACACCTGATTCAAAGGACTACAATTTTAACACCACCTATGTCTCAGTATCAGGAATCACTTATTATAATAATATCTATTACGCTGATTTAGCAGTTATACCAGTTTATAACCTCTCTGTGGATTCCTCAAATTTTCCAGTTATAATTAAAAGAGATAGCTCATTTAATCCTGTAATATACCTATCAAACAGGGGATTCTACTCACAGAATTTTGATTTAACTCTGAGAATAGATTCCCTTTCTTATCCAGTTTATTTTTCTCAAATTCAGGGACTTAATTTATCACCGGGTTCTTCAAGTTCTTACAGTTTTCCATCCTTTCAAGCCAAATTCTCAAATGGTATATATACTACATATGCTTATATAACATCTTCCAATGAACAGATGTTTAAAAATGATACATTAAAGGAAAAAATTTTCTCTTATGAATTAATTAATTTTATAAGTTCTCCTTTTTCAAATATTTCACCAACAATAGACGGTGTAATAGAGCCCTCTGAATGGGTTTCTGCCTATATTCTTGATATTTCTGATTACTTAAAAATAGGTGGAAAGAGAAATATAAAGGATGGTTTTCTTTATATAAAGAATTCTGAAAATGCCCTTTATATGGGTATAAAGGTAAAGGATACAACCTCTGGTTCTGATTATATAAGAATAATCTTTGATGATAATGCTGACGGCTCATTTCCGCCTTCACCGAATACCTCTGAGGGTGAGATAAAATTCCAGCAAATAGGAGGAAATTTCACTCAAACTTTTACACCTTATTTTACAGGCGGTGTTGGAGGACAGTCCCATCCTTTAAATTTAAACTACGCCATATCAGAAGTGGGTGAATTTAGAAACTTTGAAATAGAAATTCCCTTTGCCCTTGAAGGTTCTGGAATTGATGAAGAAATTCAGGTGAATTCAAATACAGATACCTTTGGATTTTTCATTATGGGAAGAAATTCCTCTGAAAATGATATAAATGTTTACTTCTTACAAAATATCCCCCTTTCTCAGATAAAAAATCCAGCACTTTATGCGAGAGCTCAAATAACTGGATTGAATGTAAAAATTAAGGAAAAGGAATTTACCGATTTAAAACCAAGATTGGAAATAAAATACTTAAAAGAGGGAATTAAAATTTTCTATACCGCCCCCTATTCTTCTCCCTTTGAAATGAAAATTCTTGATTTATCTGGAAGAATTATGTTTAAAAAAGAAATTAAGGATAATAAATTTATTAAATTTATTCCCTATGGAGAAAATAAAAAGGGCATTTACTTTTTAATTATTGAAAACAAAAAGGGAAAACTTATAAGAAAATTTTTATTTTAATCTGAAAAAGGTATAGAGGGAAAAAATTAAAAGAAAAATAAATCCTGTGAAGGGGTCAGTGACATTAAAGGAATAAAGGGAAATTCCGAAAAATATCAAAAAAGCAAGAACTATTCCACTCAGAGCATCACCTGCAACAAAACCAGAAGCAAGTAAAGTGCCTTTTTCTTTTTTCTTTATTAAATCTGAAATAATACCACCAAGGGCAATAGGAGTTGAAAGGGAAAGGGGAAGGTAAAGTCCAACAGCAACAGGTAAAGAAGATATACCAAGAATTTCAAGAAAAATTGATATCATAATTCCTGAAAAGAAAAGATTAAATGGCATATTACCTTCAAAAATACCCCTTACAATAAGTGACATAAGTGTTGCCTGGGGTGCTGAAAGTTTTTCACTCCCGATAACATAAACCTTATTTAACAGAAAGAGTGTAAATCCTATAAAAATTGAGGAAGTAATTACTCCTATTATCTCACCGATCTGCTGCAATTTTGGGGTTGCTCCCACAAGATAGCCTGTTTTTAAGTCCTGAGAAATATCACCTGCAATTGCTGCTGAAATACATACTAAAGCGCCTGTGGTTAAAGAAGATATCATACCAATTAAACCCCTTCCTCCAAGAGAATAGATTATCAAACTGAAGGTAAAAAGTGTAGCAATTGTCATACCTGAAACTGGATTTGAAGATGAACCAACAAACCCTACTATTCTTGAAGAAACTATTACAAAAATCAAGGAAAAAATAATGATAAGTAAGGAGGTAAAAAAATCCTGATTAAAGGATGGTAAAATTGAAATTAAAAGATAAATAATTAAAGAAGAAATAAAAATAAAAGAAAGGGGAAGGTCTCTTTCGCCAGGTCTAAAATAATAAAATTTTTTTTCTTTAAATATTGGAAAAAGAATTTTTAAAAAGGAAATAAAACCACCTGCAAAAACAGCACCTGCTCCTATGTACCTTATGTATTTACTCCATATAGTATATGGGTCAAAAAGTTTAGCTTCTTCAAAATAGTTCCCTATCAGGGGAATTAAAATAAACCAGCCTAAAAGACCTCCTCCAAGTAAAAAAAAGGAAATTCTCCTCCCGAGAATAATTCCAACACCTAAAAGGGCAGGAGAATTCTCAAACCCGAGAGTAATTTTATTTTTAAAATTAAAATGAAAAACATCCGGAAATAACTTAAATCCCAAAGCAAAGAATCTATAAAAAAAACCCGAAAAAATACCTTCAAAAACACTTTTTGCCTTCTGGCCACCTTCATCACCTGCCTTTAATACTTCTGCACAGGCTCTTCCCTCTGGAAAAGGTAAATCCTTATCCTCTTCCTCAATAAACCTTTTTCTTACAAGTATCATAAACACCACACCAAGAACTCCTCCAAAAAGAGAGGTAAGAAAAATAAAAAAAATTGAGGGATTTAATCCTATCAAAATAAGAGCAGGTATTGTAAAAATTATACCTGCCGCGAGAGATTCACCTGCTGAAGCAATTGTTTGAACTATGTTATTTTCTAAAATTGTCCCCCTTTTTAAAATTCCCCTTAAAATAGCCATTGAGACACAGGCAGCAGGTATAGAAGCAGAAACAGTCATTCCAGCTTTAAGACCAAGATAGGCATTTGCCGCACCAAAAATTATTGATAAAAGAATCCCAAGAATTATTGCTCTTAAAGTAAATTCTTTCATGAATTAATTATAAGATATACTTTATAATACTTTTATGTTCTTCAGAAAACCCTTTAAACCTGACAAAAAGGAAATAATAGCAGAAGTCTGGAAAAAATGTGATAACTGCAGAGAAACTCTTCACATAGCACAACTTGAAAAAAATTTATGGGTGTGTCCAAAGTGTTCCTTCCATTTCAGAATACCTGCTAAAAAATATATTGAAATTTTATTTGAAGAGAATTCCTTTGAAGAACTCTTCAAGAACATTGAATCCGATGACCCTTTAAATTTCCCTGAATATAAAAAGAAAATAAAAAAAGCAAAGGAAGAAACAGAACTGAATGAAGCATGCATAGCAGGGAAAGGTAAAATTGGGAAATTTTTAGTCTCAGTATTCATAACAGACTTTTCCTTCATGGGAGGGAGCATGGGCTCTGCCTATGGAGAAAAATTCTACCGAATATGTGAGTATTCAAGTAGAGAAAAATTACCCCTGATTTCAATAACCTCCTCAGGTGGTGGAGCAAGAATGCAGGAAGGAATTCTTTCACTTATGCAGCTTGTGAAAACAAATATAGGCGTGAAGTTACTCGAGGAAAATAGATTGCCTTATATAACTCTCTTGTGTGACCCAACGATGGGCGGAGTGATGGCTTCCTTTGCAGCTCTTGGAGACATATCTCTTGCAGAAAAGGGGGCTTTACTTGGATTCGCGGGTCCAAGGGTAATTGAACAAACAATAAAACAGAAGCTTCCTGAAGGGTTTCAAAGAGCAGAATTCCAGTTTGAACACGGGATGGTTGATGAAGTTATTGATAGAAGAGAATTGAAAAAGAAAATAATAAAGATTCTAAATATTCTTTGGAATTAATAATTTATTTAATCTTACTCAAACCCATTAAATTCCAGGCTGATTCCCTTTTCTATGATGCAGGAAAAAAAATCTTCTATCTTTTTAGAAATGTAAAAATATATTATGAAAATATAACTCTTTACTCAGATACAGTTTTGTTTTATCAGGAAAAGAATCTTATGTATGCTTATGGAAACGCTAAATTAAAATCTGGAAAGGATTCATTAAAAGGAGAAAAAATTGTATACAACTTACAGAGTCAAAAGGGTAAAGTAGTAAAGGGAAAAACAAAAATTGAAAGGGGAATATTATGGGCAGAAGAAATTTTTAAAGTGGATAAGGATAATTTAAAAGCCTTTAAAGGGCACTATACAACATGTGATTTGGACCCTCCCCATTATCTCTTTTTATCCAATAAGGTAAAAACAATTCCTAAAAAAGATATAATTGCACAACCTGTTATTATGTTTATAAAGGATTTCCCTGTTTTGATTCTCCCTTTCTGGATTTTCCCTGCAACAAGAGAAAGGAAATCAGGATTTTTAACTTTTAAACCAGGTAGAAACTCCCTTTTGGGGTTATACCTTAAAAATGTTACCTATTACTGGGCAATAAATAACTATACTGACTTTACCTTCGGCTTTGATCTTTATGAAAGAAGAGGAATAACTATATTAAGCGATTATGAATATAAAATTTTTAAAAAACTTGAGGGTAATATAAATGGAACATTTACAAGGGAGATTAATCCAAAAAGGGAAAGGTGGAGTATAAATGCAATTCATTCACAGAATATGCCCTTTAATATTAAAATGCAGGCAAAGGCTGATTTTATATCAGACCAGACTTATGCGACTGATTATTCTGAATATAGACCCGAAAGACTCAAAAGTGAAAGTTATTCCTTTTTGACCCTTTCTAAGAATTTTAAAATATCATCATTAAATTTAACCTTAGATTACAGAGATGATTTTTTAAATAAAAGAAAGGAAACAAAAATACCTTTAGCCTCTCTTTCTTTATTTGGGAAACAAATTGGACCAATGAGAATACAGGGAGGATTAGAAGTTTTAAGAAAAATTACAGAGGATACATCTAAGAAAGTTGAGGATAAATTTTTAAGTATGAATCAAGGTATTCTCTTGCAGAATAACATTTTTGGAATTTTAAATATCACAACCTCAGCAAATTTTTCTCAGAAAGTCTATCCTCAGGATACACTTTTTAATAAGTATCCTGTTTCTCACAGTATGTCCTTAAATACTTCATCCAGTATAACACTTTATGGAAGAACCTTATTAAAGCCACCTTTTTTTGATAACTTTTACCACCTTGCTACCTTGTCCTTAGGATATAGTTTTAAACCAGGTTTTAAATCAATAAATGTTAAAGGGGAAGGTTCAAAAAATCCCTCATCAAGTATGAACTTAAGTCTTAAAAATGATTATTATGGGAAAAGGGGAGATAAAAAATACCCTTTACTTAATTTTACACTTTCTTCTAACTATGACTTTCTTAAAAAAGAAAAAAAACTATCCAATATAAATTTTAATGGGACAATACCTTTACCCTTTAATTTTTCAGGTAGTGGCTCTTTTATTTATAACCCCCATTCCGGGAAAATAGAAAGTTCTAATTTGAGATTATCTTACAACATAAATTTATTTTTCACGGATAAAATTTTGCCCTCACAGGAAAAAATAGGTTTTAGCGGCACCTACACCTATCAGAAAAACATCGCAAAAGAAAGTTACATACTGAGTTCCCAAATAAATGGAAAAATTACAAAAATGTGGAGTTTAAGTTATAACTTCACTTATACAAGTGAAGAAAAAAGAATTGTATCACATAGTTTAAATCTAACAAGGGATTTACATTGTTTTTCTCTTGAGATAAGATGGTCTAAAACAGGACTTTTTTATGATTATCAATTCAGAATATGGATAAAGGAAATACCGGATTTAAAAATTGAAAGAAACTTCTTTGAAACAATCCTTCCTTCTCTTCAGGAATAAATTCTATTTTTCTTCTTTTTCTTCTTCCTCTTCTATATTTGATAATTTTTCCAGTTCTGCTTTTAAGAGCTCCCCGAGATTTATTCTTGCAGGACCACTTTCAGTATATCTTGCAATCTCTTTTTTCTGCATAATTCTTTCAAATTCTTTCTCTGATAATAATATTCTTTTCCTCTGTGGTTCAACTTTCAAAACTTTAAGATTTATCTCTTCACCCTCTTTATAATTTTCTATTGCATTTCCCTTCTTTGTAAGATGAGAGAGTGGAACAAAACCTTCGAGACCTTTATCAACCTCCACAATTAACCCTTTATCAGTTACTTTGAGTATAGGTGCTTTTAAAGTGGTTTCAGGTGTTAATCTTTTAACAATTTCCTTCCATGGATCAGGTCTTAAATGTTTAAGGGAAAGGGTTATAAGTCTTGCCTTTTTATCAATATTCATAACTTTTAATCTGAGCTTCTGATTCAATCTTAAAACTTCCTGGGGATTAGAAAATTTTATTGTCCAGGAAATATCCGAGGCGTGCAAATAACCTTCAATTCCATCCTCAAGTTCAATTATTGCCCCAAAATTATCAAACCCCACAACCTTTCCTTTAACTATTGAACCCCTTGTGAATTTCTCCTCAATATATGTCCAGGGATCAGGTTGTGTTTGTTTTATTCCGAGAGCAATCCTCATTTTTTCCTTATCAACATCAAGAACGAGCGCCTCAACAGTTTCACCCTCTCTCAAAATTTCGGAAGGATCTTTTATTTTCTTCCATGTTAATTCACTTATATGACAGAAACCAAGAATATCTTTTTCTATCTCCACTAAAACTCCGTAAGGTAAAATTTTTCTAACTATGCCCTTTACTCTTTTACCTATCGGATAATTTCTCTCAATCTCTTCCCATTTTTCTGGTATTAAATCTTTAAGAGATAAAATAATCCTTAACCTCTCGGGATCCTTATCAATAATCTTGGCCTTTATTTTTTCACCAACCCTTACTATTTCTTTCGCATTTTTTACTCTCCTTGAAGATAGTTCACTTAAAGGAATAAAACCTTCAACATTTTCAAGTTCAAGAATTACTCCTGTATTTGAAACCATCTTCACCTCTCCTTCTACAACTTCACCTTCATGAAACTTTTCCTCAATTATCCTTTTCTTCATTTCTAACTCTTCCTCTATATAAGCCTTCCTTGATGCTACTATATTCTTCCTCTCCTTATTTACTTTTAAAAGTTTAAAATGAATATTCTTTCCTACAAGAAGATTGATATTTCTTACAGGTTTAACATCTATCTGAGAGCCAGGCATAAAGGCATCAACCCCAAAAACATCAACAATGAGTCCTCCTTTAACTCTTCTTAGAACTTTACCAGAAACAGTTTTATTTTTCTCATAAGATTCACTTATTTTATCCCAGGCAAGTTCAAAATCTGACTTATGCTTTGAAAGAATCACAAAACCATCGGGACCATCAGGATCCTCAACATAAAGCAAAACCTCATCACCTATCTTTAATTCCTCAGGATTTTTAAACTCATCTTTGGGACAAATTCCTTCTGCCTTCACACCAAGATCAAAATAAATTTCCCTTTCACCAATCTTAAGAACCTTACCTTTTACAATATCACCTTCCTTTATAGTTTTAAAAGTCTGTGAGAGGAATTCATCAAGATTTTTTAAATCTTCTCCTTCCATTAAAGGTAAACCTCCTTATTTCCTCTCCCTTACACTGGACTTGAACCTGGAAGGAGAGGAAATTTTGAATTTTATTATAAGTGTTTTAAATTAAAATTTCAACTCAAGTAGAGTTTTTTAACTGCCTCTTCTATTTTTCTATTAAATTCCTCCATATATTCTTTTGTATTATCAAAGGGTAAAAGGGGATTCCCAAATTTTACTGATAGTTCTTTTTTTCTCAATATCCATTTAAAAGGATTTTCTTTTACATTTTTCATAAAGGCAGGAATAACAGGGACTCTTAAATTACATGCAAGAGATGCTGCACCCTTTTTAAAGGGAAGAAGTTCACCGGTTTTACTCCTTGTTCCTTCAGGAAAAATAATAATCATTTTTCCTATTTTAAGTAATTCCTCTGCTTTTTCATAGGCACTTATAGCGCCTGGTCCTCTTTTTATTGGAATTGCATTAAAGGTTCTTATAAGCCAGGCAAAAAAAGGATTCGGCAAAAAAAGATCAATCTTTGCTAAAAAATAACCTTCCCTCTTTGCTGCAAAACCAACAAAGGGGGGGTCCCAGAAAGTTGTATGATTGGGTGTGATGATACAGGGACCCTCTTTAAACAGATTCTTTCTTCCCTCTATTTTCATCCCGAAAATCCATTTTATAATAGGATATATAAAATAGTAGGCAAACTTCCATCTGAACTTTTCCCTGGATTTATATATTTTTTTATAGGCAAGCTTTAAACATAAAATAATCACATCCTCTATTTTTTTATTTGTTGTATCAATAAAATAAGCATCTTCTGGTACTTTAAGAGGAGCATTTTTCCTTAATTTATCTTTTCTGTCTCTTTTTTCAAGTTCTAAAAAAACTTT
Organism: Caldifarciminota bacterium; assembly: GCA_965649145.1. Taxonomy (GTDB): domain Bacteria; phylum Hydrothermota; class Hydrothermia; order Hydrothermales; family JAJRUZ01; genus JBCNVI01. The sequence goes on from CBFGJR010000245.1 coordinate 11,457, forward strand.
CTCAAAATTTATATTTTCACCTTTTTTTAAAAAATCCCTGTACCTCCTCTCAGCTCTTACCCTTATATCAGCATCCATATAAATCTTTAAGTCTGCATCCTTTGCTATTACAGTCCCTATATCTCTTCCCTCCATAACAACCCCCTTTTTTATAGCAAATTTTCTCTGAACATGATAAAGATGTTCTCTCACCTCTTTATATTCAGCAATTTCTGAAGTTATCCTTTCAACAATTGGGTCATCCAGTTCTTCTGTTAAATTAATACCATTCACAAAAATTTTCGGAACCTTTTCAAATCTATAATCAATCTTTAAATCCTTTATTTTATTTTTTATCTCTTTGGGTTTAAAATTATTTCTTTTTATATAGGCTCCTATACCTCTGTAAAGTTTCCCTGTTAAAACTGGGATATAATTTAAAAGATAAGCAAGTTTCAGACACAGGGTCGTCTTACCACTTCCTGCTGTACCATCTATGGCGATAACTATCTTTCTCATAAATTACTTTCCAAATATTTTACAATTTCATAAAAACCATCTTCTGCAATTTTTTTTGCTTTTTCAAAGGCCCTTTTTGCATTCTTACCTAAATTTTCTACTTCATTTTTATCCTTGATAAGTTTTGAAAAAATTTCAAAAAGTTCATCAAAACTTTTACATCTTGCTCCACCCCTTTCCCTTAACAAAATTTCTTCCATTCCTTTAACATTAGAGGTATAGGGACCAAATAAAACAGGAACACCAAACTGAGCAGGTTCAAGTAAATTGTGACCACCATAGGGAGCAAAGGTTCCACCAACAATAACAATATCACTTAAAGGATATACCCTTATAAGGTCTCCAAGAGTATCAAGAATTAAAACTCTCTTTTTTTCTTTTAATTTTTCCTCACCCTCAGTAAACTTCACATAATCAATATTCTTAACTTTAAGTATATTTTCAAGCAAAATAAGGGTGCTTAAATGTCTCACTGCTATTATAAAACCGAGCCTATCATCGCTCTTAACAACTTTCTCTACAAAATTTACAAAACCCTTAAATTCCCCTGATCTTATACTTGCTAAGGTGATAGTAAATTCATAAGGTTTTTTAAAAAGAGGAACAACCTCCCTTTTTATACTTAAAAGTTTTAAATTACCTGATACAAAAATCTTTTTATCGTCAATTCCGAAAAATTTAAGATATTTTTTTTCTTTATTACTTATTACAAAAAATCTATCAAAGGAAAATAAAATTTTCCTGAAAAAGTTTTTAAAAATTTTCCATTTAATAAAGGATTTTTCAGAAATTCTACCATTAACAAGAATTATTCTTTTTTTATTTTTCTTTATTTCAAAAATTGCATTCGGCCAGAATTCACTTTCAGCAAAAACTATCAACTTAGCCCTTTTTAAAATTTCCTTTATAAAAAAAGGATTATCATAGGGAAATAAAAAAACATTACCTTTAAAATCCTCCTCTGCTCTCTTCTTCCCTGATTCAGTCATTGTGGTCAAAAAAAAGGAAATATTTTTTTCCTTAAAATAATCTATGAGAGGCTTTATTGAAATAACTTCACCAAGGGATGCTGCATGAAACCAGATAGCCTCTTTATCTATTTTGAAATCCTTAATTCTCTTTTTTGCCAGTGGGTAACTGAGAAAGGAAAGTGATTTATAAACCCCTTCAATTACTCCCATTCTATTGTTGAAGGGGGCTTTGAAGTAATATCATAAACTACCCTATTTACACCTTTTATTTCTCCAATTATTCTCCTTGCTATTTTATCAAGAATAAAATGGGGAAGTTTAGCCCAATCAGCTGTCATTCCATCTACACTTTTTACAGCCCTTATTGCAATAACATTTTCATAGGTTCTTGCATCACCCATCACCCCTACAGATTTAATGGGTAAAAGAACAGGGAAAACCTGCCACAATTTATCATATAGATTTGCCATTCTTATTTCCTCTTCGACAATTAAATCAGCCTTCTTTATAATCTCAAGTTTTTCTTCATCAATTTCACCAATTATTCTCACTGCCATACCCGGACCAGGGAAAGGGTGCCTTTTAATCACCTCTTCGGGGACTCTCAATTTTTTGCCTATCTTTCTCACCTCATCCTTAAAAAGCTCTTTAAAGGGTTCAATTAGAATAAAGGGATGCTTTTCAGGAACACCACCTACATTATGATGAGTTTTTATTTTACTTGAGGGTCCCTTATAACTTCTTGACTCTATCAAATCAGGATAAAGTGTCCCCTGAGCTAAAAAACCTACCTTTTCGTCCTTTTCTTTACTGATTCTCCTTGCTTCTCTTTCAAACACCTCAAAAAAAACCTTACCTATAATTCTCCTTTTTTCTTCAGGGTCCTTAATACCCCTAAGAGCATTTAAAAAATCATCTTTTGCTTCAACAATCTTCAAATTTTTGAAATCCTTAAAAATCCTATAAACTCTTTCTTTTTCCTTTTCCTTCAATAAACCTGTATCAACAAAAATTGGGAAAAAATTTTCGGGTATTGCTTTTTTAAAAAGAAAGGCAAGAACAGAAGAATCAACACCACCCGATAGAGCAAGGAAACAGGGTTTATTTTTAACCTCTTCCCTTATTTCTTTTATTTTTTCTTCAATAAAGTTACCAATCTTCCAGTTTCTTTTAGCTTCTGCAATTTTAAAAATAAAATTTTTAATTATCTTTTTACCATTTTTTGTATGATAAACCTCTGGATGAAATTGAACACCGTAGATTTTTAAATTTCTGTTTTCTATGGATGCAAAAGGTGTACTCTCTGTTTCTCCTGTGGATACAAAACCTTCAGGAAGTTTTTCCACATAATCTCCGTGACTCATCCAGACCTGGAATTCCCTCTCCACCCCATCAAATAATTCTGAATTTTTTATAACTTTAAAAAGGGCAAAACCATACTCTCTCTTTTTTGATTTTGAAACTTCTCCGCCCAATATATGAGCAATAAGCTGTAAACCATAACAGATTCCGAGGATTGGCTTTCCTGAACTCAAAATTTCAAGGGGTATTTTAGGAGAAAAGTCATCATAAACACTGCTTGGTCCCCCTGATAGGATTATTCCTCTTATATCTTCAGAATTTACAATATTTTCCAGGTTTTCTTCAAAGGGTGAAACAATAACTGAGTAAACATTAAGTTCCCTAATTCTTCTTGCAATCAGCATTGTATATTGGGACCCAAAATCAATTATAAGAATCTTATCTACTCTCATAAATTACCCCTCCCCCCAAAAGCAATTCATCTTCATAAAAGGCAGCTATCTGTCCCGGAGTCGGTGCAAATTGTTCTTCTTCAAAACTAACCTCTGCATAATCCTCATAAAATTTTACTCTTGCGCTGCTTTCCTTATGTAAATTTCTAATTTTAACCTTTAATTTTTTTTCACCCTTTATTTTATCAAATAAATTAAGTTCACTCACCAACATTTTCTTTTTCATAACTTTTTTCTTTACATCAACTTCCACAGCATTTCTTTCAGGATCAATTCTTGACACATATACTCTTTCACCTACACTCAAATTTAATCCCTTTCTCTGACCTATTGTAAAGTTATAAAAACCATTATGTTCTTTTATTTTATTATTTCTAAAATATATAAAACCGGGTTTTTCTCCGAGTCTTGCCCTTAGAAAGTCCTGAATACTTTTTTCTACAAAACATAGATCCTGAGATTCCTCATAAGAAGGTAAAAGTAAATTTTCCTTTTCAGCAATTTTTAAAACTTCTGATTTTGTTATATCGCCAAGAGGAAAAAAAAGGTATTTTAAAACTGATGGAAGGATCATTGACAGAAAATAACTCTGGTCCTTTTCCTCATCCTTTGCTTTTCTTATGAAATATTTTCCATTTTCTTTATATAATCTTGCATAGTGACCTGTTGCAAGGTAATCAAAATTCCTTTTTTTCATTTCTTCTAATAAAGTTCCAAATTTAAAAAATCTGTTGCAGAAAACACAAGGGTTCGGTGTAAATCCTTTTTTATATACTTCAACAAAATTTTTATTTACTATAATTTCTTCAAAATTCTTTCTTGCGTCAATTACAGTATGCTTAACAACTAACCTGTAACATATTCTCCTTGCTCTTTGAACAGCTTGAATAGAACAACAAGATCTTTTATGGGAGTTTTTGTCCCATAGAAGTAAGGTTATTGCTTCAATTTCTGCTCCCATATTCTTAAGCAAAAAAAGGGCAGTACTTGAATCTATTCCACCTGAAATAGCAAGTAAAATTTTCATTTTTTTAATTTTCTATTATGCCAAATTTTTTTGATTTTTTCAATAATAATCCTATATTATAAAATTTAAAAATTGGGTTTAAATCCCTTTAAAAAATTTTAAAAACAATAAATTAAAGGAGGGAAAAATGCACATTCCAGAAGATTTAAAATATACAAAGGAGCATGAATGGGTTAAAATAGAAGGTGAAACTGCAACAGTTGGAATTACTGATTTTGCCCAGAGTGAACTTTCAGATATAGTTTATATTGAACCCCCTTCTGTTGGACAGGAAGTAGTGCAATTTGAACCCTGTGGGACAATTGAAGCCGTTAAAACGGTTGCAGATATTTTTTCCCCTCTCTCAGGAGAAGTCATTGAGGTAAATGAAGAACTTGAAAGCGAACCTGGTGTAATAAATTCTGACCCTTATGGACATGGATGGATTTTTAAAATCAGAATAAAGGACCCTGAGGAAATCAAAAATCTCCTTTCGCCCGAGGAATATAGAAAGCACATAGGAGAATAATAAAATGCCTTTTATACCAAATAAGGAAGAATCATATAAAAAAATTTTAGAATTTTTAAATATAAAAAATTTTGAAGAACTTCTTTGGGTTATTCCGGATGAAATAAGACTTAAAGAGGATATTCCTTTACCCTATGCCTTATCAGAATCTGAAATTGAAAAATATGTAACAGGTCTTGCCTTACAGAATAAAGTATTAAAAATTTTTGGAGGCGCAGGAGCATATGACCATTATGTGCCTCCGGTGGTTAGATTTATAATTAAAAACCCTTCCTTTTTTACAGCTTACACTCCCTATCAGGCAGAAGTATCACAGGGTACTCTTGAAGCTATGTATGAATTTCAAACTGCAATTTGTGAATTGACCGGTATGGATGTGTGTAATTCTTCAATGTATGATGGTGCTTCAGCCTTCGCAGAAGCAGCACTTATGGCTAAAAGAATTAACAGAAAAAATAAAATCCTTATAGCAGATAATATAAATCCCTTCTATAAAAAAGTTTTAGAAACCTACACATCTTTTTTTCTAAAAATTGAATATGTAAAATATTCTCATAAAAATGGAACTATTGATTTACAGGATTTAGAAAAGAAAATAGACGAAGATACAGGCTCTTTTGCCTTTCAGCATCCTAATTTTTTTGGTGTTCTTGAAAACCCCTTTGAAATTAGAAGAATTACAAAAAATAAAAATATACTTTTAATATCCATATTTGATCCTGTATCAATATCAATAATTTCTCCCCCAGGTGAGTATGAAGCTGATATAGCAGTTTGCGAGGGACAACCCCTCGGGATCCCCCTTTCCTTTGGAGGACCCTATGCAGGAATATTAACTGCTAAAAAAGAATTTCTCAGGATAATGCCGGGAAGAATAGCAGGTAGAACCGTAGACCTTGATGGGAAAGAAGGATATGTTATGGTCTTACAGACAAGGGAGCAGCATATAAGGAGGGAAAAAGCAACAAGTAACATATGCACAAACCAGATGCTCTGTGCACTTGCCATTCTATCCTACATTCTTTATATGGGAGAAAATGGTTTAAGAGAAGTCGCAGTTAAAACTCATCAAAATACAATAAAGATTAAAAATGCTCTATTAAATAAAGGATACAAATTAGTCTTTAATGGGGAAATTTTCAGAGAATTTGTTGTTGATTTAAAAGAAGATGCCGAAAAATTCGTTAAAAAAGCTATCTTTGAAAAGGGAATAATGCCCGGAATACCTTTAAAAATATTTGGCTTTAAGGAAAATTACCTTCTGATAGGTGCAACTGAAAAATTTAGTGAAAGTGAAATAAACGAAGTTATATCCCTGTTTTAATATTATGAAAAAGAAAATAGATTCCTTCACTATAAAACATCCATTCACACTTTTTACACTCCTTGATGTGCCCGATAAAATAGGAATAATTCTTGATGTTTTTGAAAAGATAAGTAATAAGGGAATATCCTTACCATATATTTTAACTTCGCCTTCTTCAAGGGGAAAATCAACAATAACTTGTTTAGTCCCTCCTTATTTAAAAGAGGAAGCAAAGGAAACCTTTAATGAAATTCTTGAAAGTCTTGAATGGGGATTTTTAAGAAGTTTTGACAATGTTGCTCTTGTTTCCTTTTACGGTAAAAATTTAATGGAAGAAAAGGGAGTGATGGCAGGTTTATTAAATATATTCATTACAAATAAAATAAAAATACTTGCCACATCAACAGCAATGAATTACATTAATTTTATTATTCCAGGTGAAATGCTTGATAATTTAAAAGAATGTCTTAATGAAGAATTGAATATGGGGATAGCTTAATATGTATATTAAAATTTTAAAAGCAAAATTACACGGTCTTACTGTTACAGATACAAATTTAAACTATGAGGGTTCAATAACCTTACCTGAAGAAGTTATAAAAGAAGCTGGGATAAAAGAATACGAAGCTGTCTATGTGGTTAACCTGTCTAATGGTAAGAGATTTGAAACCTATGTAATAAAAGGGAAAGAAGGTGAAGTTATTTTAAATGGTGGAACTGCAAGACTTGGAATAAAAGGAGACAAAATTCTTGTTTTTTCTTTTATTTACATAGTACTTGAAAAAGTTAAGGATTTTAAACCTAAAATTTTATTTTTTAATGAAGAAAACAAGATAGTAAAAATAAAATGATTTACCCAGTTATTTTAGCAGGTGGGAAAAGTAAAAGATTTAATTCAGAAAAATCAAAGGTCTTACATGATATTCTTGGAAAACCTGTTATATTTCATATTCTTGATAAATTAAAGGAAATTAACTTAAATCCAATATATGTTGTATCAGGGAAAAATTATGATGAACTTAAAAAAAATCTTCCACCTGAAGTTAAGGTTATAGAGCAGAAAGTTCCTATGGGGACAGGTGATGCTGTGAGAGTCGCCCTTGAATACTTTAATGAAGAAGACGATATTCTCGTTTTACCAGGTGATACACCTCTTTTAAAAACAGAAACTATAAAAAATTTAATAGAAAAACATAATAAAGAAAAAAATACATGCACCTTTTTAACTGGTTTTCTTGAAAATCCGACTGGATATGGAAGAATATTGAGAAAGAATGGAAAACCCTTTAGAATAGTTGAAGAAATAGATGCCACAGAAAAGGAAAAAGAAATAAAGGAAGTTAATGCCGGAGTTTATATTTTTAAATTAAGTTCATTAAGGGAAGCAATACTTGAAATTAAACCTGATAATTTAAAGGGTGAATACTATATAACTGATTGTATTGAAATACTTGTATCTAAAAAAGAAAAGGTGGATACATATACTCTAAAAGATCCAGAAGAAATTTACGGAATAAATACAAGGGAAGATTATGAAAGAGTATTTAAAGTTATGAAGGAGAAAATAATTAAAAAATGGATGGAAAAAGGCATTACAATAATGGATAAGGATACTACATATATAGAGGTTGAAGTGGAAATCGGGAAAGATACAATAATTTATCCAATGGTATACCTAATGGGGAAAACAAAAATTGGTAAAAAAGCCAGAATAGGTCCATTTGTTATGATAAAAGATTCAGTAATAAAGGATGGAGAAGCAATAAAAGGACCAACTGTTATTGAAAATAAATTTTAAGAATTTTATTCAAAAATTATATCAAGGGAATTATCCCTTATAATAGCCTCCTTTGCAATTTTAGAAGTTAAAATCCTTGGTAAATAAAAGTGCCTTTTCTGATTACCTATTCTTATAACAAGGTCTTCCCCCCTTTGAAAAACATAAGCCTTATCCTTTTTTAAGTTCTTAAAATAAAGTTTTAAAATATACTTTCCATTCATACTTAAAATTTCAAAGGGATTATCCCTGTAAAATACCTTTAAAGGGTCCTCTGAACCATAAATTTCCTCACCAAGTTTTACAAGATTTTCAAAACCTAAAATTTCTTTATTATAATAGGGAACCTTAAACAAAGGAAGGGGCTCAAAACTTGCCTTTATCCTTTCCAAATAATTTTTCTGAATTTCATAAAGAAAATTATTTTCATCAACAACCCTGTTTAATATAACCGCATCCACTGGATAACCATACAGATGAAGATAGGTAAAGGCTCTTTCTGTCTCTCTCATAACCATTTTTTCAGGGTTTGTTACCAATCTAATTGAAGAGACCTCAGGATTTTGAAGTGTTTTATAAAGAAAAAAAAGATCATTAAAAAGATTTTCAGCTGCATTGTAAGTTTCATCTTCTGGTAGAGGGAAATCTGTAATAGCTTTTACTGCTGGTCTAATAGTTTTAACTATTTTTTTCTGTATGGGTAGAATTTTATCAATCCACCACTTGGCAACATCAGGAATAGAAAGGAATCTAAGGGTTTCACCTGTTGGTGCAGCATCAAGGATTATGACATCATAAATTCCATCTTTTAGATGTTTATTAATCCATAAAAAAGAGGAAACTTCTTCCATACCAGGTAAAACGGATAATTCCTCGGCTAAGATTTCATCAACACCTTTCCACTGGAATAGGGCTTTTATATAATCTTTTAGTTCTCCCCAGAATTTTTCAACTGAGTAATAGACATCAACTTCCTGCGCAAAAAAGTTTTTATGTACTTCACTTGGTTCTGCTTCCAGTTCTAATTCAAGAACATCTGAAAGAGAGTGGGCAGGATCGCAGGATACAATAAGAACTTTCTTATTTAGAGTAGAGAGATAGGCACCTGTTGCTGCAGCAATAGTTGTTTTTCCTACACCCCCTTTTCCAGTAAAGAGGATTATTCTCATTAAATCCTTAGCCCTCTTTAATTTCTACTTTATGACCCTCCTTCTTCATTTCTTCTTCTATTTTTTCAATTTTTTTATCAATAAGAACTTTAACTGCGAGTATAAATTCTTTTACAGAATTTCTGAGATGGGTTTTTGTTTCCTCAGGAACAAGGGTTTTCATATCTTCAATAAAGGCATCAATAGCCTTTGATAAATATGTTACCCATTTTTTTTCCATATTCTTACCTCCTTATATTGAATTTTACCCTTTTTTTAAAATTTTTTCAAGAAATTATCTTAATATCCTTAAATAAGCCCTTCTTTTAAATTTCCATTCTTCCTTTTTCAAATCTGAGACCTTTATCTTTGGATCGTATTCAGATTCAACTTTAAAATAAAACTTACTTTCCTTATAAAGTAGAAGCTTTAAAAAATTATAAACCCTTTCTGCCCTCTCAAGAGATAATTTTCTATTAAAAAGAGTATCACCCTCTGGAGAAGCATTTCCCTTTATTACTAATTTAACAGAATCTTCTTTTGATTCTTGAAGTATTTTAATAATAAGATCAAAGGTATCCCTGTAAATCTCCTTTATTTCAGCCTTAGCAGAATCAAAATAAAAATAAAATGAAGTTCTTTCAATAAATTCAGGTTCTGCCCTCTTTTCCTCAAATTTTATCTTTCTCATTGTTATAAGATACTTTAATAAATCCTTTTCAACCAATTCTGGATACAAGGAAAAAGAGGTATCTTTATAACCTTCTAAACTGAATCTTACAAAATAAGTGTCTGGCTTTAAATTTACCTTTTCATAAAAACCTTCCTTTTTCTTTTCAAATCCTATAAGGGGGTTTTCCTCTATATCAGGTGATAAAGGTTTTCCTTCTTCGTTCTTCACAAAAATCTGGATTTTTCTCTTCTTTTCAATGGGAATGACCAAACCTATCAGGAACTTAAAACCAGCACCTTCTTTTAATACCGGCTCACCATATAAATAATCTCCCTTTGAACCACCACTAAAAGGGTTATCTCCGGATTTTAAAGAAAAGAAGCCCTGTAAAAGTATAAAAATATTAGTTAAGGGGTTAGAAAAAAGGGAAAGAGAAATCT
>CBFGJR010000246.1:0-7265 GCA_965649145.1 Caldifarciminota bacterium
ATTAAAAGCTCACGACAGAAACAGAATTAAAAGACTCCTAAGGGAAGTTTACAGGAGAAATAAAACACTTTTTAAGGAATGTGACATTGTTTTTATAGGCAAAAGTGAAATTCTTAATTCTGGCATAAGGGAAGTAGAGATGGAATTAAAAGAAATATGGGAAAAATGAAAAAAATAATTATTCTTATAATTAAATTAATAAGGCTCCTTTCAAATCTTTTCCCACCTTCCTGCAGATTTTATCCAACCTGCGGTCATTATGCAGAGGAAGCAATTAAAAAATACGGTATATTTAAAGGGATAATTCTATCTTCATGGAGAGTTTTAAGATGTAATCCCTTTTCAAGAGGTGGTATAAATTTTCCTGAAGAGGATGAAAAAATAATATTTGGAAAATGAGCAGGAATTCTACTTTAATTTTATTTCTATTAATATTTTTTATCCTTTATAACATATTACTTTTAAAACTTTTACCAAAAGAAAAAAAAGAAGAAGTAAAAATTGAAGAGCAAAAAACTGAACTTAAATTTTTAAATTTAAAAGAAGATGGAAGTTGTTTTATTGAGAATGAAAATTTAAAAATTGTCTTTTCTGAAAAGGGGGGGTTTATAAAGGAGATAATATTGAAAAAGTACAGAGATTTATCACGGAATGAGAATGTAAAAATAAATTCCTATAATTTTGTCACCGTTTTTGATTCTCTTTTAGAACTAAAGGAAATCACAAACAATAAGGTAACATTTTCTTCAAAAGATGGAAAAATTATAAAAAAATTTATCCTTGAGGATGGTTATAAATTAAAAATTAAATTTATAAACAGCAATTATTTTTTATTTTCAACATTACCCTTAATTGACAAGGGTGATGAAAAAATTTATCATTTTATTGAGTTTAGTAAGGGAAAAATTAAAAGACATAACTATAATAATTTTCTGAATATTGATTTTGCAGGAGAAAATACACTATGGATAGGAAGTGAAACAAAATATTTTGTCCAGATTCTTATAAAACCAGAGTATTACAGAAAAATAATAAAAGGGGAGGAATATAAGGAAGGAAAATTTTTTAAGGTTATAAATGAGCCAAGGGATTCCTTTATTACATACATAGGACCAAAGGATTATTTTGTTTTGAAAAATGAGGGGTTTTTACTTCATGAACTTTATCCTATGGGCTTTATCATTGTTAAACCTTTCACTATTTTCATACTTTATTCCTTTAACTTTTTTTATAATCTTTTAAAACATTTTAGCCTTGTAATACTTATCTTTACACTTTTGATGAAAATAATATTCATTCCTTTAACAATAAAATCACTCAGTGCAATGAAGAAAATGGAAGATTTAAAACCAAGAATGGATACTCTAAAAAAGGCTTACAGGGATGATCCAAAGAAATTAAATGAAGAAATGTTAAAACTCTATAAAGAGATGGGTGTTAACCCCTTTTCAGGCTGTTTACCTTTGCTTTTACAATTACCAGTTTTCTGGGCTTTATATCAGGTTTTAACAAATGAAATAATGTTCAGGGGAAGTAGATTATTTTTATGGATAAAAGATCTATCAAATAAAGACCCCTATTATTTATTACCAATCCTCATGGGTTTAACATCTCTTTTGCAACAGCTCATCCAACCTTCTCAGGACAAAGATACAAAAAGGATTGGACTTATTATGTCAGTTTTTATTACAATTATATTTTTAAACTTTCCTGCTGGACTTGTGTACTACTGGTTACTTTATAATATAATTGGTTTATTTGAGACACTTTTAATTAAAAAAAAGTTCAAAAAATGAAATACATAGAAATAAAAGCCGAAACGCTTGAAAAGGCAATTGAGAGGGCATTGATTGAAACTGGTGCAAAAAGAGAGGACCTTAAAATTGAGGTTTTGAATGATAATCAGAATAATGTAAGAGTCAGAGTATACCTTGAGTGGGAAGAATTTAAATTTATTGAAAATTTCTTAAATGGGTTACTTGATATATTAAAGGACAAAGGGAAAATAAATCTTGCCTTTCATCCACCCAGAATCCATGTAAATCTATCAACAAGAAAGTCTGATAATCTATTAATAGGGAAAAAAGGAGAAACTTTAAAGGCACTGGAACATATTCTTTATCAGGTTTTTAGAAAGAAGTATAAGGATTTCAAGGTTAGATTAGATATATCCGATTACAAAAGGAAAAGACATTCCTTTATAATCCATAAGGCTAAAGCTGTGGCAAAGTTAGTAAAAGAGATAAAAAGGGAAATAACCTTTGATCCCCTCAGTGAGGAGGAAGAGAAATTAGTAAGAAGAGTTCTTAAAAAGGAAAAGGGGATAAGGATTTATACTGCTGGAAGGGGTGAGAGAAAAAATCTCATAATTGCTCCTTTAATTTAATTTGTATAGATTAGAGGATACAATCTGTGCTCCATCTACTTCTGTTTCTAAAAATTCAGCTATTAACATTATTAGGGTTTCAGGAGAAAAAACTATTGAAATCTTATCCAGAATTTTAAATCCTCCTCCACCCTATATTGATAGGAAAATGTATCTTGGTAAAATTTATGATCCAGAAACAAAAAAATTAGTTGATAAAGTTCAATGGGTCTATTATAAAAAACCTAAAAGTTATACAGGTGAAGATATGGTTGAAATCTTTACACATGGAGGAGTAATTATTCCTGAAATTATTTTGAGGATATTAATTAAATCAGGAGCAAGGTTTGCAGAACCAGGGGAATTTACAATGAGAGCAGTTTTAAACGGGAAAATGGATATATTACAGGCTCAAGCTATAAATCAGATAGTAAAATCAGAAAACTTAAAAGCCCTTGAAATATCCCTTAAAAGGCTTGAAGGAGTTTTAAGAAAAAAATTTGAAAATTTATTTGAGGATATTAAAAAAGTTTCAGCAGAAATTGAAGTAAATTTAAATTATCCTGAAGAAGACCTTCCACCTTTTCAAATAGAAAGTATTTTAAAAAAAATTAAAGAAATAGAGAAAAAGATAAAAAAATATCTGGAAGAATCTGAAAATTCAAAAAAGGTTTTTGAAGGCTTGAAAATTTCTATATGTGGAGCCCCTAATGTAGGAAAATCAACTTTATTCAATAAACTGATAAAAAAAGACAGAGCCATAGTGAGTGCTATACCTGGGACAACAAGGGATTACATTTCTGAAAATTTCACCGTAAAGGGTATAGATTCAGTTATTTATGATACAGCAGGGTTTAGATTAAAAACATCATCAAAAATTGAAAAAACTGGAATTAGAAAAACAGAAAAAATTATAAAGGAATCTGATATAATAATATGGATTTTTGACAGTCAAAGGAAACCTGATGAAAATGAATTAGAAAAAATAAAAAAATTAAAGAAGTACAAAAATTTTATTTTTGTAATTAACAAAATGGATAAAAAAATTAAATGGAACAAAGAAATTTTAAATGATTTAGGCGAAACAATTTTTGAAATAAGTGCTTTAAAAGAAAAAGGATTACAGAATTTAGTAAAAGAAATTGAAAGAAAATTTGAAGAAGAAGCAGGTTCAACAGAAATTTCCCTCACTCTTTTTGAAGAATCAAAATTAAAGGAAGTCCTTTATGAGCTTGAAAAAAGTAAAAAAACACTAAAAGAAGATAGGGAAGAATTAACAGGATTGCATTTAAAAAATGCTCTTTCAAGTTTAAATACACTCCTTGGGAAAGATATTGAGAATGAAATTATACAAAAAATTTTTTCTGATTTTTGTGTTGGAAAATAAAAAGGTTCAAATCCCTTTTAAAAAATTTTAAAAAAAATGTTATACCAATTAACCGAGGAAGAATCAATGATTAAACAAACTGCAAGGAAAATAGCAGAAGAAAAAATAATTCCAGTTAGGGATAAATATGACAGAAGTGGTGAATTTCCTTATGAAATAGTTAGAGTAATGGCTGAAACAGACCTTTTTAGGGTCTTCATTCCTCCTGAATATGATGGTTTAGGAATGGGAATTTTTGCTCTTTGTCTTGCTGTTGAAGAACTTTCTTGGGGATGTGCTGGAATTTCCCTTGCACTTGCAGGAACAGCACTCGGAACTTACCCCATTATTCTTTTTGGAAGTGAAAAACTTAAAAGAAGGGTTCTACCTGAAGTTGCTAAAGGGAAAATTGTCTCTTTTTGTCTGACTGAACCGGAAGCAGGAAGTGATGCTTTAAGTATAAAAACTACGGCGATAAAAAAAGATGGAGGATATGTAATAAATGGTGTTAAACAGTTTATAACTAATGCACATGTAGCAGATTTTTATTCTGTGTTTGCTTTAACAGATCCTAAGAAAGGTCCAAGAGGAATGAGCACCTTCTTGGTTGAAAAGGGAACAAAAGGATTAAAACTCGGTAAAAAGGAAGATAAGATGGGAATAAGAGCATCCCCGACAGGTGAAGTTATTTTTGAAGATGTATTTGTACCTGAAGAAAATCTGATCGGAAAAGAAGGACATGGTCTTTTTGTTGCAACTGGAACATTTTTATACACTAGACCTGGTGTAGCAGCACAGGCTATTGGAATTGCTCAGGCAGCCCTTGATGCAGCAGTAGAATATTCAATGCAGAGAAAACAGTTCGGACAGCCGATTTCTGGTTTTCAGGCAATTCAGCATAGATTGGCAGATATGGCTATGAAAATTGAAGCAGCCAGAGCATTGACTTACGAAGTTGCAAGAGCCATTGATAGGGGAAAAAAACCTGAAAAAGAATCAGCCATGGCAAAATGCCTTGCCTCGGATGTTGCAATGAATGTCACCATCGAGGCTGTCCAGATTTTTGGCGGATATGGCTACATCAAAGAGTATCCAGTGGAAAAAATGATGAGAGATGCCAAAATAACACAGATTTATGAAGGAACAAACGAAATAATGAGAAATATAATTGCCTCAGAACTTTTAAAGGAAGCAAGGAGAAAATTAAAGGTTTAAAATTAACCTGCTATAGCCTCACCACCATCAACTCTTATAACATTTCCTGTAATCCATTGAGTTTCAGGTAATGAAAGGGCATAAATTGCTTTTGCAACATCAAAAGGTTCAGTAATCCTTCCAGAAGGATTAAAAGTTTGGGCAAATTTTAACATTTTTTCGTGTCCTGGGATTTTTCTTAAAGCAGGTGTATCTGTTATTCCTGCCTGTATGGCATTAACTGTGATACCGAATTTAGCAAGTTCAAAGGCTAATTGCCTTATATGGGATTCAAGAAGAGCTTTAGATGCAGAAATAGCCCCATAACTTTCCCAGACTCTCTGAGAACCCATACTTGTCATAGCAAAAACCCTTGAACCTTCACCCAATAATCCTTTCTCAAAAAGATCCACCACCCACCATACAAGAGAATTTCCCATAACTTCAAGAGTCATTTCCATATCCCCCTGTTTTATTCTATTTTGACCCACATAGGGTTTTAAAGTTCCAAAGGCAATAGAATGAAGTAAAATTTTTAAATATTTTTTCTCCTTCTTTAATAATTTTTCTATCTCATGGATTACCTCCTTTCTTTTCTCATTATCAGCAGCATTAACATTGAAAAATTTCACAAAAACACCTTTACTTTCGATTTCTTTAATTAAACTATGAACCTCAGGCAGTGCGCTTTTTCTATCAAGATGAACTCCAAAAATATTTATTCCTTTTTCAGCAAGATATAAAGAAGTTGCTTTTCCAAAACCACTTGATGAGCCTAAAATTAAAGCGTATTCTCCTTTCATAATATAATTATAAATTCATGGATTTGAACCAGTTTATAATTTTAATAAAATTTAAATTTATAAAGCAAATAAAATAAGAAATATAAGTTAATTAAGGATTTTCTTTTCTAATAATTCTTTAACCTCTTTTGGATTAGCCTTCCCTTTTAATTTTTCCATAACTTTTCCAACAAGAAAAGAAATTGCTGAAACCTTTCCTGATTTTATTTTTTCAACAACAGGAGCATTTTCTTTAATCACTTGTATTACCACCTCTTCTACTTCAGATTTACCTTTTATTTCTATTTTTTCTTCAAGAAGTTTATTTAAGGGTAAACCTTTTTGAACTGAAATCTTAATAATTTCCTGTCCAATGTGTCTTGGAATTTCTCCCTTTAATATTTTACTTAAAAAATCTATAAATTCAGAAGGAGAAAAAGGTAAATTTTTTATTTCCTCAATATTATCACAATGCTGTAAAATTTCAGTAAGAATCCAACCCTTAACCTTTTTATAGGAAATTTCCTCCGTAACTTTTAAAGTAAAATCAGCCAGAAAAGGGGAAGAAGTCATTATTTCTGCTTCCTTAGGTTCTGCACCTTTTTCCATCAATTTTATGTAAAAATAATCAGGAAGAAAAGGTAAACTTTCCCTTAACCATTCTTCTCTTACTTTAAAAGGTGGAATATCAGGTTCTGGAAAGTATCTGTAATCTTCCACAAATTCCTTACTTCTCATCACTCTTGTTTCTTTTTTCTCATCATCCCATAATCTTGTCTCTCTTTCAATTTTTTGACCTTTTAAAAGAAGACTTTTCTGTCTTTCTATCTCATAAAAAAGTGCTTCCTTTATTGCACTTAAAGAATTTAAATTCTTTAATTCAACCCTGTGATCGGAAATACTTTCTTTTATATTTACTGAAACATTTGTATCCACTCTGAATTCACCCTTTTCCATATTACAATCAGAGACATTTAAATATATTAATATTCTTCTCAAGGATTTTAAAAAGTTTATCACTATATACGGGGAATCAAAAACAGGTGGTGTAACAATTTCAAGGAGCGGGATTCCGCATCTATTGAAGTCAAGAAAGACCTTCCCTTCAATATGAAAGGATTTAGCGGTTTCTTCTTCAAGATTGATTCTCTCTATTGGAAAATATTTAATTTCTTTATCTAAAAATACAGGTACTTCTCCACCTATTCCGGTTGAAATTCCATACTGAGTTATCTGATAACCCTTAGGAAGATCCGGATAAAAATAATTTTTTCTTGAGAAATATAAAACATCTGGAATTTTACAATTTAAAGCACGAGACACAAGGACAGCATAATATATAGCTTTTTCATTTGGGGAAGGGAGAATACCAGGTTGTCCTGTACACACAGGACATATATTTTTGTTAGGTTCTGAATCAACATCCACTTTACAGGAACAGAACATTTTACTTTCCGTCTTTAACTGGACATGAATTTCAAGTCCTATTTTTACTACAAAATTATCCATTTAAAATACCTTCAATTTTTTTAAAAAGAGCAAAAAAGATAGGTTCATC
>CBFGJR010000247.1:0-7247 GCA_965649145.1 Caldifarciminota bacterium
ATTAAAAAAATTGAAGTTTATGAAGATAATAAATTAATTAACCTCCCCCTTGTTAAAATAAAAGAAAATAAAAAACTTAATTTTTTTATTAATTTATCAAATCCAGTTGATTCAGAAATGATAATTGTAAATGAAAGGAAAATTGTTCTAAAAAATGTAAAAGCGTATAATTTCTCAAATATTTTTAAAAAAAGCTCAAAGGTTAAATTCATTCATTTTATAAAAAAAGATAGTTTTCGGGATCCTCAGACAGTTTTAGTAAGCATAATTAAGGAATTAAAACCCTTTATTCAGATTCTATACCCTGATTTTGATGTTAATATTCCTGATGAAATGAAAATTCCTTTTATCTTATATGTCAGTGATGATCTCGGACTTGACAAAGTTAAAGTTTATGTAGAAAAAGATAGAAAGATTATTCTTGAAAAAATAATTAAAAAATATATTGATTTAAAAACTGATACTTTCACCTTTGATTTAGATTTTGACCCCCTGGATCCAAAGCCCGGTGATAACTTTTATGTATTTTTCCGTGTTTATGATAAAGATGAAACAAAAAAATTTTCTGATTCAAGAAAAATTTTAGCACATATGCCAACCTTTGAAGAATTATATGAAGAGGTTAAAAGGGAGAGTGAAAAATTTGAAGAAGAGTTAAAACCTTTGAAAAGTGAAGGTAAAGATTTAATTGAAAAAATAAAGGAAATTAAAGAAAAAATAAAGGAAAGTTTAACACAAAAAGAATTAAAAAAAGAAAAAGAAGAAATAGAGAAGATAACTGAAGAATTAACAAAAAAACTGGAAGAACTTGAAAGAAAAATGAAAAATCTTGAAGAAAACATTATTTCACTTGACCCTGAGATAAATGAAAAACTTTCGAGAATAACTGAACTTGTTAAAGAACTATTCAGTGAAAAATTGAAAGAACTGTACAGAAAACTTGGAGAATCAATAGAAAAGGGGGATAAGGAAGAAATAGAGGAAAAATTAAAGGAGTTAATTAAGGAAAAGGAAATATGGAAAGAAAATCTTGAAAGAACTATTTCTCTTCTTGAAAAGATAAAAAAGGAATATGACTTAAAGAAACTTGTAGAAAAGGCTAAGAAAATTGAAAGGGAATTTCTTGAAATAATGAAAAATAAAAAGGGAAAAAATATTGAGGAAAGTGAAAAAAAACTTGAAGATATTATAAAAGAAATGGAGAAAATAAAAGAAAATTATGAAGAAAATGTAAGTTCAAAAATTGATATAGCACAGGAAAAAGGTGAAAGGGCTATAAAGGAATTTAAGAAAAATAATTTAAAAGGAACATTCAAAGAAACCTCAGAGATGAGAGAAAATCTTGAAAAGGCAATGGAAGAATTTATGAAAAGTAATTTAGAATTTTCCATGAAATTGCTTGAGAAAACCTTCTGGGGTGTTATGGGATTTATAAAGGAAACTGATAATTTTGACAGGGACTTCTTGATAGGTTATAAAAATTTTGTAAGTGATGTAATTTTGAATGCAAGAAATACCTTACTATTCCCGAGAGAGGCTTTAAGGGAAATTAAAATTTCCGAATTTTTAATGGAAGATTATATAAGTAAAAAGGAAAACAATGAATTTAATCAGTCAGAAAGGATTTTAAAGGACCTAAGAGCATCTCTGTCAAAAGCAGCATATTTTCTTCTTCAGTTTTCTGACCAACTTTACAATTCAGGGGGGAGTGAAGGTGAATTTTTTGAAAATATGATGCAGAAAATTTCAGAAATGATTAAAAAACAGGGTGATATAAATATTCTTACTTTATCGCTACTTCCCCTTCCACAGTCTGGAGAACTTTCCCAGGGAGAGAAAGAACTATTATCTCAACTTGCAAAGGAGCAGGGTGAACTGGCAGAAGAAATTTCAAAACTTATTGAAGAATTAGAAGAAAAGGATGAACAATCAGGAATTAAAGGTGCTCTTGAAGGTGCAGCAAAGGAAATGAGAGAATCTGAAGAAAGATTAAAGAAAGAGGAATTAACTGAAAGATTAAAAGATATTCAGGAAAGAATAATGTCAAGGTTACTTCAAGCACAGAGAAGTATAAGAAAGAGGGAATTTATCAAAAGAAGATATGCTGAGAGGCCAAAACCTTATGTAACATCAAATCCTGAAAAAATTGATATAAGTGAATATTTAAAAATTCTTGAAGGGAAAAAAGAAATTTTAAAGGATAAAAATATATCACCTTACAATGAAGTTATTCTCAGGTATTATGAAAACCTTGAAAGATTTGAAAATAAGTAAGGAGGATGCGAAAAAACTTATTAACCTTGCAAGAAATGCCATTAAAGGTCATTTGAAAGGTGAAGAAGTAAAAATTGAAGAAGAATTAAAAGAAAAGTTTCCAGAAAAAATGGGAGTATTTACAACATTATATACCTATCCGGAAAAATTTTTGAGAGGTTGTATAGGAAATCCTTATCCAACGAATCCCATATGGGAAAATGTTATAATAAGTTCAATAGAGGCAGCCTTTGAAGACCCAAGATTTTTACCCATAAAGGATGAGAAAGAACTTTCAAAAATAACAGTTGAAATTACAATATTAACAGAACCAGAACTTTTAAAGGTTTCACCAGAAGAATATAAAAAACACATAAAAATTGGAAAAACAGGTTTAATGGTTAAAAAGGGATTATTTAGGGGCTTACTTCTTCCACAGGTTGCAGAGGAATATGGATTTGATGAGGAAAAATTTCTTTCAGAAACCTGTTTAAAGGCAGGTCTTAACCCTGAGGACTGGAAAAAAAGGGAAACAGAGGTTTATACTTTTGAAGGTTTAAAAATAAAGGAATTAAAACCAGAGGGTGAAATTTTAATTAAATAAAATGAAAATTTCCTTATCAAGCCCTTACCTTGATGAAGAAGAAATTAAAGCAGTAGTTGATGTTTTAAAAACTCCATACCTTAGTATGGGACCTAAAATAAAGGAATTTGAAAAAAAATTTGCTGAATACATTGGGACAAAATATGCAGTGGGAGTTAGTAATGGAACTGCTGGATTACATATTTCCATAAAGGCTTTAAATATAAAGGAAGGTGATGAGGTCATAACAACACCCTTCAGTTTTATTGCCTCATCAAATTGTATTTTATATGAAAGGGCAAAACCTGTATTTGTTGATATTGATAGAAAAACACTTAACATCAATCCTCTTTTAATCAGTGAGGCAATAACTCCAAAAACAAAAGCAATACTTTTAGTTCATGTTTTTGGACAACCCTGTGATATGGAACCAATAATGAAAATTGCAAAGGAAAAAAATTTAAAAGTAATTGAGGATGCTTGTGAGGCAATTGGTTCAGAGTATCTTGGAAAAAAAGTGGGTACATTTGGCGATTTATCTGTTTTTGCCTTTTATCCCAATAAACAGATAACAACAGGGGAAGGTGGTATGATTTTAACAAATGAGGAAAAATTTTTAAAATTGGCTAAAAGTTTGAGGAATCAGGGAAGAGATGAAGATTCAGGGTGGTTGGAGCACAAAATTCTTGGATACAATTACAGACTTGATGAGTTGAGTGCTGCTCTCGGGATAGCTCAGCTAGAAAAAATTGAAAGAATAATTGAAATGAGAAATAAAGTTGCTGAGGAGTATAATAAAAGATTAAAAGATATTGAAGGTATTGAAATTCCCTATATTGATACGAAAACAACAAAGATGAGCTGGTTTGTATATGTAATTCATATAAACAGGATGGAGAATCAAAAAAAGGACAAAAGATTGAGGGATAAATTAATTATAGAATTAGCAAAAAGAGGGATAGAGGCAAAACCTTATTTTCCACCCATCCATTTACAACCTTTTTACCGAGAAATGGGATTTAAAGAAGGTGATTTTCCAGTGGCGGAATGGGCTGGAGATACTGGACTCGCATTACCATTTTTTACAAATATGAAAATAGACCAAATAGAATATGTGTGTGACAATTTAAAAGCTTTGATGAACAAACTTTAATGAAAGAAACATTTGAAGGGAAAATTATACTTGTTACAGGTGGATGTGGTTCAATAGGGTCAGAAATTGTAAATCAACTATTAGAATTTAATCCAAAAAGGGTAAGGGTTTTTGATAATCATGAATCTGGATTATTTCACCTTGAAAGAAGGTTAAAATACGAAAAAAAAGAAAAAGCTGAAGTTGTAAGATATCTTCTTGGGGATGTAAGAGATAAAGAGAGGGTTAAAATGGCAATGAAAGATGTTGACATAGTTTTTCATGCAGCTGCGCTAAAACATGTTCCCCTGTGCGAATATAATCCCTCAGAAGCAGTTAAAACAAATGTTTATGGCACCCAAAATGTAATTGATGCCGCAAGGGAGGAAGGTGTTGAAAAATTCATTTTTATAAGTACTGATAAAGCAGTAAATCCAATAAATACAATGGGAGCAACAAAATTACTGGGTGAAAAACTAACGCTAACTGCACCCATTGGGGATTGTAAAACAAAATTCAGCTGTGTAAGGTTTGGGAATGTTTTAAACAGTAATGCCTCAGTTATACCGATTTTTAAAGAACAAATAAAGTATGGGGGACCCGTAACAATAACCTCAAGAGATATGACGCGGTTTTTTATGTCTCTTCAGGAAGCAGTAAACCTTCTTCTTGAAGCTGTAAAAACTATGTCAGGAAGAGAAATATTCATTTTAAAGATGAATGCTATAAGAATAATTGACCTGGCAGAGATTATGATAGAAGAACTTGCTCCAAGATATGGTTATAAAAAAGAAGATATAAAAATAGAAGAGATAGGTATAAGACCAGGTGAAAAACTTCATGAATCATTATTAAGTGAAGAAGAAATACCTCATGTACTTGAAACTCATAACATGTACATTTTAAAATTAGGTATATCTACTCCTGGATACATAGAAAAAGGTTTTTTCTCAAAAGATACAAAAATTTCTGTATACTCTTCAATAAATGTAAAAATATTGAATAAAGAAGAAATTAGAGAAATGCTCTATAAATACAAGATATTATAATATATACTCTGATGACTTTCCTAAATATAATTATTGCAAATTTAGTAGTGAGCTCTATTTCACTGATGGGAATTATTTTCTTGCTTATCAAAGAGGATTTATTCAATAAACTCTTATTCTTTTTAATTTCTATTGCAGCAGGTGCTCTTATTGGAGGTTCTACTTTACATCTTATGTCCCACTCTTTTTCAAAAATTGATACAACCCCTTCTTTTTTACTTTTTATCTCTGGATTTGCAAGTTTCTTTTTCCTTGAGAGAGTTTTAAGGTGGAGGCACTGCCATGAATTCGGATGCAGAGTTCATCCTGTAACATACTTAAGTTTAATAGGTGATAGTATTCACAATTTTATTGATGGAATAGTAATTGCCTCAAGTTTTCTTATCAATTTTAAATTTGGAGTGATAACAACTTTAATTGTAATAGCCCATGAAATTCCTCAGGAACTTTCAGATTATGCAATACTTGTCTATGGAGGAATGGGTAAGTTAAAGGCATTAATGTATAATTTTATAACAGGATTAGCCTGTTTTATAGGTGGAATATTAGGTTATTTTATACTAAAGGGGGAAAACTTAATTTTTTATTTATTACCCTTTGTAGCAGGAAATTTCTTCTATATCTCAGCCTCTGACCTTATTCCAGAACTTCACAATGAAACAAATTTAAAAAAATCTATAAATTCCTTCCTTTTTTTTATTTTAGGTATTCTTTTAATTTTTTCTTTAAAATTAATTTTCCAAAATGATATTTAAACTTTAAAATATTGATTTTTTTTTAAAAAAAAGTTATAATAAAAAAATTACCGTTCGAATCGGTTTAAAAAATAAAAAAAATTATGAGAAAGTATTTAAAACTAAGTATAATTATCATCCCCCTTCTAATTTTAACTACCTGTAAGAAAAAGACAACCGAACCTCAGCCTCAGAACAACCTTAACCAGCAAACTGCTCAGGGTATTGCCCCGGCAGTCGCAATGGGAACCGGAAGCATAGCAACTTCCTTACTTAATCCTGAATCTGCTGTACCTACGGTTTTAAAAAAATTTGGGGTGAAACAGAATCCCTGTGTGAGCATATCCGATACTACCGATGCTGATCATGATGGATATTTTAAAGATGCAACTCTTACTTACAATTGCAACTATCAGGATCCAAATTATTCCTGGTCTTTAACAGGGGAAGTTTATGTAAAGGACAAGGATGATAGTGATTCAACATCAGGTTTTTATATGAAAATAACTAACTTAAAGTTTCAAATGACAAGTCAGGGCAATAGTTTTTCCTGGACAATGAATGCCACATATGATATAGATAAAACACAAAACGGCTGGAGTGGTCATATTGATTGGTCCTTCACATATAACGATT
Organism: Caldifarciminota bacterium; assembly: GCA_965649145.1. Classification (GTDB taxonomy): domain Bacteria; phylum Hydrothermota; class Hydrothermia; order Hydrothermales; family JAJRUZ01; genus JBCNVI01. The sequence goes on from CBFGJR010000247.1 coordinate 6,388, forward strand.
TAACAACAATTGCCTATTCCTTAGATTTCACTTATGAACCTGACAACCCCTCTGATCCATGGGTCGCTGGAACAATAAACTTTAATGGAAATGTTTCTGTTAAATATAATAATGTTAATTATTCCTTCCGGATTATAGTAGAAAATCTCCATTATGATGAAAATTCATATTGCAAATATCCTGACAGTGGAACTGTAACAATAACTGATGGGACAAATTCTCTCGAAGTAACTTATTACTGTAATGGTTATTCCGCCACATATAACGGAACACCTGTTTCCTATTAAAATAAAAGGGATGTAGGGGCAGGGCTTGTCCCTGCCCTATTTATTTAATTTAACCAACAATTTTTATAAAGGCTTCTTCAAGGTTTTTTGATTCTGTTTCTTTTTTTATATTTAAAGGAGTGTCCTCCTTGAAAATTTTACCTTTAAAAATTATACCCACTCTATCACATATTTCTTCGGCAAAAAATAAAGAGTGAGTTGCAACTAAAAATGATTTTCCCTTTTCCTTCAATTCTTTTAAATGCTTCTTAAATCTAAAGGCTGAAACAGGGTCAAGGGCAACAAGAGGTTCATCTATTATAATTAAATCAGGGTCATGAATAAGAGCAGAAGTTATTGAAATTTTCTGCCTCATTCCATGGGAATAAAACCTTGACTGGGTATCTATCCAGTCCCTCATTTCAAAAAGTATTGAATAAAAATCTATCCTTTCCTTAATAAACTTATCATTAACTTTATAAAGTTTTGCAGTATAAAGAAGATGTTCATAACCTGAAAGATAGGGATAAACAAAGGGATAATCCGGTATATAACCTATATGCTTTTTAAAACTATCAAATCTATCAATTATTT
>CBFGJR010000248.1:0-7227 GCA_965649145.1 Caldifarciminota bacterium
TATAAGGTTTATTCTTTTATTGACTTCCATTAAAATATTTACAAATTTTTCAATTTTGTTTTTAATTTCCTTATTATTAATTATTTCTGAATGGTTTTTCATTTATAAATTTTCCTATAATTTTTTTTTCTATTCAAAAAGGAGGGAGGAATATATGGAAAATTTTGGAATTATTGTTCATGGAGGGGCTGGAAAACATAGAAATAAAAGGGAAGCCATAAAAGGAGTAATAAAAGCCTGTAAAAAGGGGTTCAGTGTTTTGGAAAAGGGAGGTTCTGCAATTGATGCTGTGTGTGCTGCTGTTTCTGAAATGGAGGATAATCCTTACTTTAATGCTGGATTTGGTTCAGTTTTAACAATAAGAGGAACAGTGGAAATGGATGCTTCAATAATGGTTGGAAATACTTTGAAATTCGGTGCAGTTGCAGGAATAACAGGATTTAAAAACCCTATTCTTATTGCAAGGAGAGTTATGGAAAAAACTTCCCATCTTTTGCTTATAGGTAAAGGTGCTGAAGAGTTTGCCTTACTTGAGGGTTTTAAAAAAACAAATTTGGTGAGTAAAGAAAGGTTAGATTTTTACTTTAAATTTTTAAAAGATAAAAAAACTTTTTTAAGAGAGGAATTAAAAGATACTTTAAAATGGGTAAGAAATAAATATGAGATAGTTGTTGGAGATACAGTAGGTGCCTGTGCAGTAGATAGTAAAGGTAATACTGTTTCCGGGACTTCAACAGGAGGTATTTTTTTTAAAATGGAAGGAAGAGTAGGGGATACCCCCTGTCCTGGGTGTGGAACCTATGCTAATTCTTTCTGTGCTGTTTCTGCCACAGGATTGGGAGAGGCAATAATGAGGGTTGTTCTTTCCAAATTTGTTTGTGATAAGATTTCAGAGGGTCTTGATGTGATGGAGGCTTGTAAAAAGGGTATTGAATTTCTTGAAGAAAATACAGGTGGTAAAGCAGGAGTAATAGCAATAACTAAGGATTGTGAATTTGGTTACTTTATGAACACAGAAACAATGCCTGTTGCCTTTATAAGCAAAAAGAATAAAAAAATTAAAGTAGATGGAATTTAAGAAAGGTATTTTTTATTTAAGAAGCTACAGCAAAGTCAGTATTTAAAAACCCAGTTCTTCAAAAGAAAAATTTTTAAGATTTTCTATTATCCTTTTTCTTACTTCTTTAACATTTTCAAATTCATAAACAATTTTTCCTTCTTTAATATAGGGAATGAAAAGAGATTCCATTTTCCTTTTACATTTAGGGCATATTAATTCATCCTTATTAAATTGTTCTACAATTATTTCCTTATCATTTCTGCAAATAAAGGGTTTTTTCCTTCCACCGAATTTTCCTTTTTTAGCACAGGGTTTACCTTCAACTTCTACAATATCCATCGCATAATCTATTACTTTGGCATTTGAAAGTGAAGTTCCAACTCCAAATCCATCTGCTCCTGCTTCAGCAAGTTTTTTTACTTCAAATTCATCAAGACCACCTGAAATAAAAATTTTTATATTTTCTTTATTTCTTATTTTAAATTCCCATTTTATTTCTTTAATAATTCTTATCAAATCACCCCTTCTTGAAGCAGGAGTGTCAAGTCTAACACCGGAAAGATTTTCTACTGTCTCTGTTGCTTTTATAGCTTGAATTTTCTCATCTCCGTAAGTATCAATTAAGGCAATTCTCGGCACTTCTCTGGGCATTTCTTCATCAAAACCTTTCCATGCTTCTTCTTCTCCCATTAAGATTATGAGGGAATGGGGCATAGTTCCTCTTGGATTTTCATTAATTGCTTCTGCTCCTGCGATTGAAGAGACGCCATCACAGCCTCCCATAAAAGCATAAAAATCAATAAAAGGCGCAAGAGCAGGGTGCATTCTTCTTATTCCAAAGGATAGAAAAATTTTATCACCTGCTGTCTTTCTGATTCTTATTGCTTTTGTCAGTATACCAGAGGCATGGCATATAAATCCAAGAAGAGGAGTTTCATATTCACAGAATTCTGTATATTCACCTTCAATAGCCATTACAGGGACTAAAACTCCATTTATATCAGATGAGGAGATAATTTCTCCTTCTTTTATTCCCCATAGGTTTATTTTTTTCCCTTTAAGTAATTTAACGGCTTCTCTTATTCCTGCAAAGGCAAATAAAGGATAGGGGGGAGATGAAACAGTAAATTCAGCATAAACCTTCTTCTTTATTTTCCTTTTTTCAAGTATATTTTTTGTTCTTAAAAAATAAATATCAGTGGTTTTACCTTCTTTTATATATTTTTCATCTGCAATTAAAAAGGGGAATTTTTCCATCTTTTATTTTAAGAAATTTTTAATCTTTTATGAACATTTTGAAAATCCACAATGAGGGCAGGTGAGGCAATCCTCAGTAAAAACCATGACCCCACCACATTCTGGACATATTTCCCCTGAGGAAGTATGATTTTCCTGTATAATTTTTTTATGTTTTTTCTCCTCAGGAAAAATACCAAGTTGCTCACCTTTCAAATGTTTTTCAAGAACTTTACCAATTCCATCAGGACAAGACAAAATAATTTCCCCATCATCCCATGTTGGCATTGACCTTATACCTTTTAACTGGTCTACAATTTCCATAGGGTCAATTCCTGACCTTAAAGCAAGGGATATAAGTCTTCCAATTGCTTCTGTTAAGGCATTTGCAGAACTTCCACTTTTTCCAAGTTGAATAAAAACTTCATGTGGACCGAGTTCATCTTCATTTATAGTTATGTACACAGTGCCAAGTTCTGATTTAATTTTGTATGTTCTTCCTGAAACAACTTTTGGTCTCGGTCTTGGTTTTAACTTCTTAAGTCTTTTTTCTTCTTCTTTTTTAGCAGTATCATATACCTGCCCTGGTCTTGAACCGTGCCTGTAAACTGTTATGCCCTTACAACCGATTTCATAGGCTAAAAGGTATGCTTTTTCTACATCTTCTGGTTTTGCTTCTTCAGGCAGGTTTATAGTTTTAGAAACAGCATCTTCCACATATCTTTGGAATGCAGCCTGCATCCTTACATGTTGTTCAGGTATTATATCAAATGTAACCTCAAAGACTTTTCTTATATGTTCAGGAATTTCTTCAATCTTTTTTATTGTTGGTATTTTAGAAAGTGCTTCCATAAGTTCTTCTGAATAGAAACCAAGTTCCTCTGATGCCTGTCTGAAATATTTATTTATATATAATAGTCTCTCTCCGCCCATTACATTTTTAACATAAACAAGAGAGAAGTTAGGTTCAATACCTGGGGAGGTATCAGCAATCATGGATATAGTTCCAGTAGGTGCAATTGTTGTTACAACTGAATTTCTTCTTGTTGTTCCCTTAAAAATACTTTTATCTATTGCTGGAAAAGGACCTTTAATTTTTCCTATTTCAATTGAACTTTTGTGCGCATTTTCCTGTATAAATTTCATTATCTCTTCACCTGCTTTGAGAGCCTCCTCTGAAGAATAGGGAATACCGAGTAAATACAAAAGGTCTGCAAATCCCATGACACCGAGTCCTATTTTTCTTGTTAATTTTGTTATTCTTTCAATTTCAGGAAGAGGAAACACATTTGCATCAATAACATTATCAAGGAAATGGACTGAAAGATAGATTATTTCTTTAAATTTTTCCCAGTCAATTCTATTTTTCACTTCTTCCCATTTTGCTGTTCTCCTTTGTTCAAGATACCATGGGATTCCTTTAAAAAATTTAACAACATTTATTGAACCAAGATTGCATGATTCATAAGGCAAGAGTGGTTTTTCACCACAAGGGTTTGTGGCTTCAATTTCCCCCATTTCTCTTAGGGTATGAGTTTTGTTTATTCTATCAATAAATATTACACCTGGTTCTCCATTTTTCCATGCCTGGTATACAAGTTTTTTCCATAATTCTTTTGGATTCACCTTTTTCATTACTTCTCCATTTCTTGGATTTATCAAAGGAAATTCTAAATCTCCTCTTTTAAATGCTTCCATAAAATCATCAGTTACTGCTACAGATATATTAAAATTAGTAATTTTTGTAACATCATCCTTACAGGTTATGAATTCCTCTATATCAGGATGTTCTATTCTTAAAATACCCATATTAGCTCCTCTCCTTCTTCCTCCCTGTTTTACTGCTTCAGTAGCAGCATCAAAAACCTTCATAAAGGAGACAGGACCTGAAGCAATTTGCCCCGTTGTTCTTACCACATCACCTTTTGGTCTTAATCTTGAAAAGGAAAAACCTGTGCCTCCCCCTGTTTTATGTATTATTGCTGCATGTTTTAAAGTTTCAAAAATTCCTTCCATTGAGTCATTAACAGGTAAAACAAAACAGGCTGATAATTGCCCCATTTTTGTTCCTGCATTCATAAGGGTAGGGGAGTTAGGTAAAAAATATCCTTGAGAAATAATATAATAGAATTTTTCTTCAGTTTCAGATATCTTTTCCTTAAACACAGGGTAGTCCTTATCAACCTCGGCTATTGCTCTTGCAACTCTCTCATACATTTCTTTTGGAGTTTCAATTATTTCCCCATTTTCATTTCTTAAAAGGTATCTTTTTTCAAGAACTCTCAATGCATTTTCTGTAACTAAAGGTTCTAAAAGTATCTTTGTTTTATTTTCCATGATGCTCTCCTTAAATCTTAAGGGGGGTTGAACCCCTTTTTATATATTAAGTTCCTTCTTCCCAGGATTCAAGATATTTTTTTTGTTCTTCTGTTAACTCATCTATTTCAACTCCCATACTTTGTAGTTTTAATCTTGCTATTTCTCTATCAATTTCAAAGGGGAGGGTATAGACTTTTTTTTCAAGTTTTTTAAAATTTTTGATTATATATTCGCAAGCGAGAGCCTGATTTGAGAAACTTGTGTCCATTACATCCGGGGGATGACCTTCTGCTGCTGCGAGATTAACAAGACGACCTTCGCTCAGTAAAAAAACCTCCTTTCCATCTTCAAGGGTGTATTTTTCCACATTTTCTCTGATTTTTTCAATTTTTTTAGCAATTTTTTTAAGACCTTCCACATTAATTTCCACATTGAAGTGCCCTGAATTTGCTAAAATTACACCATTTTTCATTTTCCTTATGTGAGGAATATCAATTACATTTTTATTTCCCGTTACAGTAACAAAAATATCACCTATTAAACTTGCTTTTTCTATCTTCATTACATCAAAACCATCCATTTTTGCCTCAAGTGCTTTTATTGGGTCAACTTCTGTGACAATAACTTTAGCTCCCATACCCCTTGCTCTCATTGCTACACCCCTTCCACACCATCCATATCCGCAAACAACAAAATTTTTTCCTGCCAGTAAAATATTTGTTGCCCTTAAAATACCATCTATTGTACTCTGTCCTGTCCCGTACCTGTTATCAAATAGATATTTTGTTTTAGAGTCATTTACTGCTATTATTGGATATTTTAGGACATTGTTTTTTTCCATACTTTTTAGCCTGATTACTCCTGTAGTAGTTTCCTCAGTTCCCCCTTTTACATTTTTACCAAATTTATCAAAATTTTGATGTAAATAAGAAGTCAAATCCGCACCATCATCAAGAGTTATATCAGGCTCAATTGATAATGCTTTTTCAATATGCTCATAATATTCCTCTTTTGTTGCTCCATACCTTGCAAACACTTTAATACTGTATTCCTTTCTCAAAGCCTCAGCAACATCATCCTTTGTTGAAAGCGGATTTGAAGCACATAAAGCAACTTCTGCACCACCCTCCTTTAAAGTAATTACCAAATTTGCTGTTTCAGATGTTACATGGAGACAGGCAGAAATTTTAATATTTTTAAGTATTTTCTCCTTTTTGAATCTTTCTCTAATTGTTGATAGAACAGGCATATTTTTTTCAGCCCAGATTATTTTATTTAATCCTTCTTTTACCATGTTTCCTCCCTATGGTTTTTTTAAATTGAATCCAATTAGAAATTCAATATTAACACTTTTTGGGTCTATTGATTTATAGATGAGGTCTTTATGGGGAATAATTGTATCTCCCCCAATTTTTTCATAGGAGAAGTTTCTTAAAATTCTCCCAAGGGAATATTCTGTTTTTATTGATAAATTTATATTATTTAATTTTTTTTCCATTTTCAAAAAGGGTGATAGAAGGTAATCTATTGCTCTAACTTCTTTTCCATATCTTTCTCTTTGCCATACAAGGAATATATCAAAAGAAGTTCCTATTCTCAGGAAATTGTTTATAAGATAGTTTCCTTCAAGAGAGAGTTTTTGAGCATCAAGGTTTTTTGATGCAAAGAAAAATAAACCAGGATTAAAATAAAAGGGCGAAAAGGGGGCATGGATTTTTAATCTGAATCCAAATCCTAAAAGAAATAAAAGACCATCTTTTATATTCTGTTCTTCTCCAAATTCTCCTTTTATTGCTTTAAGGGTTAAAAAGGAAGGGGAGAGGAATAAACTATAAAAATATGATATTCCTTTAATTTTTTTTAATTTTTCACCTTTCAGAGGGTTTCTCTCTTTAATTAAAACTTCTCCGACTGATTCTTCATCATAGACTTTTTCTATTTTTATAAAACCGGATGGGGATAACAAATCTCCATAAATAAACACTTCATCTTCTCTTATTCCTTTTAGAAAACCATTTTTTAATATTACTTTATTACCCCTAACTTCTTTCACCTCTGGGGGTTCGAAAAAAATTGAACTTAAATAAATTAAAACATTTTCAGAGAAATTTTTAAGTGCCTCATCTGTTCCAGCATCTGAATATCCTGAAATATTTCTTGATATTTTAAGTTTATAGCTTTTTATATAAATAACACCCTCAACCCAGAACTCATTATCACTTTTTGATTCCTTTTCAAAAAATATCTCAAAACTGTCAACATAATTTTCAAGATATGTCCCTTTAATATTCTCTATAATTATATTTCTCCCTTTTTCAAAAAGGGAATCAGAAAATTCAATACTTTTAAAAATGTAAAAAAATAAAAAATTTAAAAACATCTTTACCTCCTTTTCAGTAAGAATAATTTTCTGAAAATTTAAACTCTTTTTGCAAATTCAAAAAAAATAAAAGGTTAAATATAGAAAAAGGATTAAGAAATAAATACAAAATTGCTGTTAACCAGGGAGTTTTTGAATAAAATCTTTCATGCATTAATTTCCCTATTTCGTCCCACTCTTTTGATTTTTTAGAAAAAAGTTTTTTTTGTTTATTCCATAGTGAATCCTTAAA
>CBFGJR010000249.1:0-7225 GCA_965649145.1 Caldifarciminota bacterium
AAGACTTTATTCAAAAATAAAAATAATATTGATGGAGGTCTTGTAAGGGCTTTACCTGATGGGATTTTTCCTTTGAAGAAAAAATTGAAAGAAAGTATTGTTGAGGGAGAATTCAGTTTAAGGGAAAATGAGATTTTACTTGGAGATTATCTTGCTTACAGATTAAGAGCAAATATAGGTGATACTATACTTCTTATGATACCTTTTGAGGAAAAGTTTTCCCCCCTTTTTTTTCCTGTTAAATCTGAAAAATTTGTGTTATCAGGGGTTTTTGACCTCGGTTATTATGAATACAATTCTTCTTTTGCATTTATATCCTTTGAAAAATTTGAAAAAATTCTTAAATCCTCTAATACCCTTTTAGAAGTTGTTTTAAGTGAACCTTATAATGCAGAGATTATAAAGAAAAAAATTGATAAAATTTTGAGGTATCCCTTTTACACAGTTACATGGATAGAGATGAATAAATCTTTATTTTCTGCTCTTAAACTTGAAAAACTTGCCCTTTTTTTGGTGCTTTCAATTTTAATTTTTGTGGCTTCTTTTATGATAATGGGGAATTTATTTGTTTTAATGGCAAAAAAAACAAGAGAAATAGGTATTTTAATGAGTATGGGTTTTAAAAGGGAAGATGTGTTTAAAATTTTTTTACTGGAAGGTTTTATACTCGGAAGTATAGGTATAATTTCTGGAGTGATAATTGGTTCATTTTTAGGTTTTATAGCAGGGAAGTATAAACTTATTAAGCTTCCCCCTGATGTTTATTTTATTGATTATATGCCTGTTGTTATAAGTTTAAAAGATATATTATGGATTTTTCTTTCTTCTTATTTAATAGTTATTTTTTCATCTATAATTCCTGCTCTTAAGGCTTCAAAAATTTTACCAAGAGAAGCTCTGCGATATGAGTGAAATTATTCTAAGAGCAGAGGGTCTTTATAAGAGTTTTAATTCACCAAATGGCAAAATTGAGGTTCTAAGGGGTGTAGATTTATCAGTCAGAAAAGGTGATAAAATTCTTATTCAGGGACCTTCTGGTTCAGGTAAAACAACTCTTTTAATGCTCCTTTCTTTTCTTGATAGTCCTGATAAGGGTAAAATTTTTTATATGGGAGAGCCTATTTCTTTTGAAAATGAGAGGAGGTTATCTTTATTAAGAAATGAAAAATTTGGTTTTATATTTCAATTTTATAATTTAATCAGGGAATTAAATGCCCTTGAAAATGTTATGGTTCCTCTTTTGATAAGGGGAGAAAGTGTTAAAAAGGCAAAAGAAAAAGCAAAGGTGGTTCTTGAAAAGGTGGGATTGGGTGATAGAATGTATTTTTTCCCTTCAGAGATGTCAGGAGGAGAAGAACAAAGGGTAGCGATATCAAGGGCAATTGTGGGAGGTCCTGAGATAATTTTTGCTGATGAACCTACCGGAAGTCTTGATGAAAAAAATGCTTTAAAAATTATGGATATTCTTTTTGACCTTGTGGATAAAAATAATGTATCCTTGATTATGGTTTCACATAACCCTTTATGGACAAAATACTTTAATTTATCTTATTATTTACAAGAAGGAAAATTAAAATTAATAAAATGAACGAAAAGATTGAAAAAATTTGTGAAAAATGTAATAAAAATAAAGCGGAGATAAAACTTGTAATTTATGAAGGTGGTGAAAAATTGGTTCTTGAACTATGTAAAGAATGTGCTGAAAAGGAGTCTATGGGAATCTCTCAGCCTACATTTCCTGTCCCCAAAAAGGAAAGTCCGGTTTTAAAACCTGAAGAAGACCTTGTGTGTGTAAATTGTGGTTTAAAATTTTCGGAATTCCTCAAAATAACAAAGTTCAAGTGTGAAAAGTGCTATGAAAGTTTTGAACCAAACATAAGTAGGATAATTTACGATTATCATAAGGCGGAGGAGCATAAGGGTAAAATTTATAAGGGAGTTTATGAGCCCAATAAGGAGTTCAGGTTAAGAGTTTTAAAAAGAGCACTGGAAGAGGCTATTAATCGAGAGGAATTTGAAAGAGCTGCACGATTGAGAGACCTTATAAAGGATGTGGAGGAAGGGAATGATGCCTGAAAGATTTAAATGGATGAGTGAAAAGATTCCTTTCTGGCTTAGATTTGTCAGTCCTGTTTATGGTGATATTGTTCTTTCTATAAGGATCAGGCTTGCAAGAAATTTAAGTGGTTATAATTTTCCATTGTATATTGATGAGGAAAAAAGAGTTAAAGTCTTCAATTTAATAAGGGATGCTCTTTATTCAATTGAAAAATTCAAGAATCTTAAAATTTACGAAATTAATGACCTTGAAAAAATTGAGAAAGATTTTCTTGTAGAAAGACACCTCATATCAAAGGATTTGTTAAAAGATGGAAAGGGTAGAGGAGTTGTAATGGATATGGAGGAAAAGATAAGTATTATGATAAATGAAGAAGATCACTTGAGGATTCAGGTTTTTTATCCTGGTTTTATGTTTGAGGAAGCCTTTATGAAGGTAATGGAAATAGATGACCTTATAGGTTCTACTCTCCTCTATGCATTCCATAACAAATATGGATTTTTGACAACCTGTCCTACAAATGTGGGGACAGGTTTCAGGGTTTCCTCTTTACTTCATCTTCCTGTTTCAGCTGTATCGGGAAGGATTCAGGAGATTATAAATTTTGCTATAGGCAATGATATTATAGTTAGGGGTTATTATGGAGAAGGTTCAGAGGTCATGGGGAATATTTTTCAGTTTTCTTCATTAAGAACTTTTGGAAAATCAGAAGAGGAGATACTTTCTAATTTTAAGGAAGTTCTTTATAAAATAATAGATATAGAAAAGGAAGAAAGAGAGAAAATTTTAAAGAATGCGAAGGAGTTAATAGAGGATAAGGTTATGAGAACTATTGGTATTCTGAAGAGCGCTAAATTTTTGAATTCACGAGAGGTTATGGAGTATACCTCTCATTTAAGAATGGCAGCGGGTATGAATATTATTGATATGAATATTGAAAAGATTAATGAGGTAATGCTTTTAAATCAACCCGCTCATATTCAGATTTTATTCGGGAAAATTATGGAGGAAAAAGAGAGGGATAAATACAGAGGTATTCTTGTAAGGTCAAGGCTTAACCTTTCATGAGGGAGAAGTTTTATTATACAATAAAGGAAGTTTCAGAGATTGCAGGAATTAAACCATATGTAATAAGATACTGGGAATCTCAAATTCCTGCTTTAAAACCAAAAAAAATAAGGGGGAGAAGGTTTTATACACGGGAAGAAATAAATCTCATAAACCTTATTAAGAAATTACATTATGAGGAGGGTTTAACAATAGATGGAGTAAAGAAAAAGATTTTAAATATGAAGGATAAAAAACAGATTGACCTTCCACTTGAAGGGGATGATAGAAGAATTTTAAAGGAAATAAAAATTGAACTTTTGAAATTAATTAAATATTTAAAGTCTTGAAACTTTTTGTTCTAAATATTAATCCAAAGGAGGTCTTCAAATGGGAAAACTTTCAGATGAAATTACAAAACTTATAGAAGAGATTGAGGAGGAAGGTTTGAAGGTTCTCGCAAGTTTTAATGACCCCTATGGTGATAAGGTTCAACTTCTTGTTGAAGTTCCAATAAATATGGTTGAGCCGACACCCTTCCAGAGGGACCTTTCTGAGCCACATGTAAGGAGATTGATGGAAGTTATTGAAACAGTTGGAAGGTACCTTGACCCTATTATTCTTGTTAGACCTAAAAAAGGAGTTTACTGGACACCGAATGGGAATCATAGAAGGGAGGCAATGTTAAGGCTTGGGAAGGAGAAAATTATAGGAATTTTAATACCCGATTATTCTACCACCTATCAGATACTGGCTTTAAATACAGAAAAGGCTCATAATATAAAAGAGAAATCCCTTGAAGTGATCAGAATGTATAAAACCATAATGAAGGAAGAGCCTGATAGAAATGAAAGTGAGTATGCTTTTCAGTTTGAGGAGGCGCCCTATATAACTCTTGGTATTTTATATGAGGAAAAACCTAAATTTTCAGGAAGTGCTTATCATACATTTTTAAAGAAGGTGGATAACTTTTTAGATATACCTTTTGAAGAGGCTTATACAGAGAGGGAGAAGAGGGCTTCTATTCTTGCTGAGGTGGATGAGATAGTTCAGGAAAAAGTGACAAGGATAAGGGAAAGGGGAATAAATCATCCCTTTGTAAAACAATTTGTTGTAAGTAAAGCCAATCCCTTTGGAAAAAAAAGAAAACTTGATGTAAATTATTATGAAGCCTTTGAAATGCTTAAAGAGAGATTAAATGAACTTGATGTTTCAAAAGTAAGTTTTGAGGATATTGTTTCTGCAGAGAGTAGTTTTGAAGAATAAAAATTTTTAGGGTTAAAACTGAAAGGAAAACCTATAAAATTACTTTTTATGGAGATGACAAATAAATACTTTCCCCCTTTAAAAGAATTTTTTTAACTCTCTTTTTTTAATTTTTTTTCCTTTTTCAAATCAGGGAACAAATATTTAATTACATCGTTTATGTTATCAACATAAATGAATTCCATCCCCTTTGTTATATAAGAAGGTAATTCCTTTACATCCTTTTCGTTCCACCTGGGAAGAATTACTTTTTTAATTCCTGCTCTTTTTGCTGCGAGAACTTTTTCTTTTATACCTCCAACTGGCATAACTTTACCTCTTAGAGTTATTTCACCTGTCATTGCAACTTCAGGGTCAACAGGTCTTCCTGTAAAAAGGGAAAGTAAGGAAACAAGTATAGCAATTCCAGCTGAAGGCCCATCTTTTGGAATCGCCCCTTCTGGAACATGAATATGAATATCACTTTTTTCAATATCCGAATAATTTATATTACATGCTTTTGAATTGACTCTAATAAGTGTTAAGGCTGCTTGACATGATTCTCTCATTACTTCCCCAAGTTTTCCGGTTAGAATTAAAGCTCCCCTTCCTGGCATTTTTGCTGATTCTATAAAAAGAATCTCACCTCCTGTAGGAGTCCATGCTAATCCTGTTGCAACTCCAATTGTTCCCTTCCTAATCTTTGTCTCAGAATAAAAGACAGGAGAACCAAGATACTTTTCAACCTGGAGGGGAGTTATTACAAAATTACTTTTGCCATTTTTGGCTCTTAAGACTTCCATTGCTATTTTTCTCATAATATCACCAATTTTTCTTTCAAGTTGTCTTACACCAGCTTCTCTTGTATATTCATTTATTATTTTTTCAAGAGCTTTTCTTGTGATGTTTATGCTTATTCCGTCAAGTCCGTTTTCTTTCCTCTGTTTTGGTATTAAGTATCTAATTGCTATAAATAATTTTTCCTTATCCACATACCCTGGAATTTCAATAATTTCCATTCTATCAAGTAAAGGGGGTGGAATTGTATATGCATTATTGGCAGTAGCGATAAAAAATACCTGTGATAAGTCAAAAGGCACTTCTATATAGTGGTCTCGGAAGGAATAGTTCTGTTCAGGGTCAAGAACCTCTAAAAGAGCAGAGGCTGGATCTCCTCTGAAATCAAGACCAATTTTATCCACTTCATCCAGCATAAAAACCGGATTTTTTGTTCCCACCTGTCTTATTCCCTGAATAATTCTTCCTGGCAATGCGCCCACATAGGTTCTCCTGTGTCCCCTTATTTCTGCTTCATCCCTTATGCCACCCAGAGCCATCCTTATAAATTTTCTCCCTAAGGCTCTTGCTATACTTTTACCAAGAGAAGTTTTTCCAACTCCTGGAGGTCCAATAAAACAGAGAATGGGTCCCTTTAATTTTCCCTTTTTTATTATTCTTACTGCAAGAAATTCAAGAATTCTTTCTTTAACCTTTTCTAAATCGTAGTGGTCTTCATCAAGAATTTTTCTTGCTCTTTCTAAATCAAGGATATCCTCTGTTTCTTCATTCCAGGGAAGGCTTAAAAGCCAATCTATGTAGTTTCTTGAAACAGAGTATTCTGGTGAGGCAGGATGTAATCTTGAAAGTTTTTCTATTTCCCTTAAAGCCACTTCACTTGCTTCATCAGGCATTTTCTTTTCTTCTACTTTTTTTCTTAATTCCTGAATTTCTTTTTCAGTTTCATCAATTTCTCCTAATTCTTTCTGAATTGCTTTTAACTGCTCTCTAAGTATATGTTCCCTTCTTGTTTTTTCAATTGATTCGTCCACCTCTTCTCTTATTTTTCTTGAAAGAGAAGCTACCTCTTTTTCAGCAGTTAAAAAGGATAAAACCTTTTTCATTCTCTCTTCTAAATTAAGGGTCTCAAGTAATTTTTGTTTTTCAAAAGGTTCAATATTTATTGAGGAGGCAACCATATCGGTAAAAATTGAATAATCTTCAATTCCTGATAAAAAGATTAAAGCTTCTTCTGGAATATAGGGAACAGACTGAATTATCTCTTTTAATGTTGAAAGGATGCTGTGTTTTAAAGCCTCAAGAATTTTGTTATCCTGTGGAAGTTCATCCTGTAAAATTTTGACTTTTGCATAGAATCCTGTTTCTTTTTTTATAAATTCAAAAATTTCAATTCTTTTTATACCCTGAATAAAAAGCCTCATTGAACCATCAGGCGCCCTGAACATCCTGTGAATATAAACTGCTGTTCCTATTTTGAAAATATTTTCAGGTTCAAATTCTTTTTTTTCTTCTTTTTGTAAAAAGGCACCAAATATTTTATCCTGTTTTAAAGTTTCATCTATCAGTCTTTGATAAATTTCTTCTTTTATTGTGAAAGGAATTGCTATTCCAGGGAATATTACCCCTCCTTTAACAGGAATAACCGGGAGAACCTCGGGAATATGGGGTTCAAATTCTTTTTCCTCCATATTATTCCTCCTTTACCTCAATTTCTATAATTTTTTTTATCCTTTTAGGTACCCGGATTTTTAAAATTCCGTTTTTATAATTTGTAGATATCTGAGAGGATTCTATCTCTTTTGGTAATTCAATTATTCTTCTGTATTCTGAGTAAGGCCATTCATAGCAGTGATAACAGAGAGCCGGTTCCTCACCTTTCTCCTTTTTTGCTTCTATTTTTAAAATTTCATCTTCTAAAACTACTTTAAGGGAATCTTTTTCAATTCCAGGCATAATAAGCTCAATAATCCATTCATTTTCAGTTTCATAAACATTTGCAGGTGGTGCAAGAAATTTTAAAGGAACTTCCTCCCTCATAGTTCTTACAATTTGAAATATAAACCCTTTTTCAAATTT